>CAZVXJ010000173.1:0-7268 GCA_964631675.1 uncultured Alphaproteobacteria bacterium | reverse complement strand
TGGGGTGATGCGGCTCCCAATCCGGTCGATGATCTGGTCATTCAGTCTGTCGGAAACGATGTGATTCTCAGTTGGACGATTCCGATTGGCCCCGTAGATGGCTACCATGTCTATACGATGGATACGCCCGACGGTGTTCCGGTACTGCTGGATGAAACCACTCTGACCACCTACACGCACGTTGGCGCGGCATCTATCGCCGACATCAAGTTCTATCTTGTTACCGCCCACACACACGATCACTGACAGAGAGCTGGCGGCCGGAGCGCGGGTTGATAAGCGCCCGAGCAGTGCAACTCAGCGCTTCCCGAGTCACCCGGCGGATTTTGTTTCGCATTTTTTTCTTTTGAGTATTTTCATTTGTTGGAGACCCACATGACCTCGCTTCGATTGATTGTTTTCGCCGTGATTTGTCTGCCGCTAATGGCTGCCGCAACTTCCTCTAAACAGGAATCCCCCGTCCAGCGCGCGATTTCCGCGTGCAAGGCGCAAGGGATTCCATACTCCGCCGACCTTTGGTATGCGGCAGAAGCAGAATTCCGTGCGCTTGAAGATGCACGCCGTTTGCTTCCGACGACTCCGGTTTCTTCGCTGGATGACGGCGGAGCAACCTGGCAGACCGCCACGATGATTATGTCAAATCCGTTTACGGACAACGGAACGACCGTCGGAAAAGGCAACGAGGGGTCGTTGCCAAGCTGTCTCACAGGCGGCAATGACAATGCCGAAGATGCTTGGTACACGATTACCACCACGGACTCAATCTTGCTCACCATTTGGACAACGTGTGAGAGTGGAGGGCCCCCCAGTTACGATACACGGCTTGGAATCTTCAACAGCAGCATGACGTTAGTTGGCTGTAACGACGATGCCGAAGATTGCGGTGATCCGTGGTATCAGTCACGCATTGTCGAGCAGGCGCTGATTCCCGGCACCTACTACGTTATTGTAGATGGCTACGACGGTGACAGCGGACCCTACCGCTTCAATGCCACTTGGGAAGTTGGCTCTCCTTGCACCGGCGGTTCGAATGCAGCCAATGCAGAGGTGATCACAGGACTTCCTTTTACCGATACAGGGTCAACCGTCGATGAGTGCGACGATATTCGCATCAGCTGCGAGCTTGCCGGCGTGCACACCGCCGACGATTACTGGTATCGCATCAACTTGAATGTTGCAGTGCTGTTGGATGTCTCCACCGTTTGCTCCAACACTTCTTATGACACGAAAATCGCAATTCTGGATGATCAGTACTGGCCGATCTACTGCAACGACGACGATCCGATGTGCCCGACATTTCAATCAACGATCGAGAATGCCGCAGTGCCTGCAGGGACTTACTTCATCGTTGTGGACGGTTATCTCGATGCCGAAGGTCCGTACACCATCCATGTTGATACCACGCATTGGGATCCGACGGGAGTCACCGAATGGGCACCGGACATTACGATTCGCGCCTCCGATTTGTATGACACCGATATCGTGAACTTTATTGTACCCGGCCGCCGGCACTTAAGGCTCTCGAACGGGACTCCCAACGATGCCCTCGGCAATCTTCATGTCTACGGAGTATTTCCGCCGCATGGTGACGGCACTCAGGACGTAATGCAGCGTGTCTATCGCAGCGATGGATCCTTCTACAATCTGCCTTCGGGGACGTTTGTCTACCATCCGGCTCATGACCATATTCACCTTGAGGACTGGTGCCTTTACAGGCTGAGAACGGTACTCCCCGACAGCGGGGTCGGTCCGGTTGTGGCCGAAGGCCAGAAAACCAGTTTTTGCATTATGGATCTTGCGATCTACAACACTGAGAATCCGAACTTCGATCCATCGGGGCAATATCTTTCCTGCGCAACGACCGTTCAGGGAATTTCGGCTGGCTGGGTGGATATCTATCACAAGGAACTTCCCGGACAGAACATCGATATCACAGATTTGCCCGATGGACAATATTGGCTGGAGGCCGAGGCCGATCCGGATAACCACATTTACGAGGCCAGCGAGACTAATAATATCAATCGCGTGATAATTACGGTCGGAGACGGAGCAGGAATTCCGGATGCCTACGAGCCGAATAACACGCCCGACCTTGTTGACCAGCAGCCGGTCGGCGGATCGACCAGCCCCAATCTTGGACCCACGGGCCCCGAGACGGTTATCCCGAATCTGACCATCCATACGGCAGGTGATGAAGATTTCTATCGCTTCTACGCCTGCCATACGGGCGGTCCCGCAGACTATATCCGCGCGGAGTTTGAGCACAACATGGGCAATATCGGCATCCGGCTGCTCGATGCATCGCGCGCGGTGCTGCAAACCGTCAATGGTGCCAGCGATGAAGAAATTCTGTTTCTGAATACGCGGCCTGAAGGATGGTACTACATTGACATCTTCAGCGACATGGATACGACCGGACAGGTTTACACGCTCACGATTAACCCGCCCTCGAATGCCTCGCCTTCGATTGCGCCGATTAATCCACCGTTTGGAAATGTCACGCTCATGCACGGTCTGGATACGTACACGTGTACGTGGACGAATTCCGATCCGGAAAGCGATCAGATGTGGGTTACGTTGTACATGAACAATGTCCCCGAGTTGAACGGAAACCAGTTTCAGCTTGTTTCGTCAGTGAACACGCCGGCTGAAAATGGATTCGTGGTCGTAAACTCCGCTTACTTCGAACCGGGCAGCTATTACTTCTACTTTGAGGTGACCGACGGCGGAACCCGTGCTGGCACGTGGTCGGCAGGTACCGTGACGTGGCTGGGTCAGGCGGCGCATAAACATCCGGGGAGCATTCCGGATGCGTTCCATCTGGCGCAGAACTATCCCAATCCTTTCAACCCGGTTACGACCATCGAATTTGGTCTGCGCATCGACAGCGAAGTTTCGCTAAAAGTATTCGATATACAAGGCCGCGAAGTGCGGACGCTGGTGGATGGCGAACTCAAGGCCGGACACTACGAGACTCCGTTTGTGGGTACGACGCTTCCCGCAGGCATGTACTTCTATCGCCTGATTTCGAATGAAGGCATCATCACGAAGAAGATGGTGCTGCTGAAGTAGCGCGTGGCTTGCACCGCTCCTTTCTGTTCAAAGCCCTCATTCATGATGAGGGCTTTGTTGCAGTATCCAGTCGCCTGCTCCGTTGAAAAGGAGCACACGGAGTTGTCGTACCCTTCAAGAAAAGGAGGCAATCTTGATCGAAGTGCCTCCTTGCTGTGCTCGGTCTTCGTGACTCGGAAAGACAAATCTAACGAACTTTGACCAGCCGAATTGAATGGGAAACTATCGCATTGTCGATTTGAAGAAAATATGTCCCAGGCGGAATGTTATCCAATTTTTGCCAGTTTTGCGGACGCAGAGTTCCCGATTCCACCCTTCGACCGAGAAGATCATAAAGTACGAACTCTGCGGAAGGACCGTCGTATTGAAAGCCGTCCGTTAGAGGATTAGGGCTTACACTATACACGAAACCAGCCGGCGCACGCCGTGGTTCGCGCACTGCAACATCCTCGATTTCCCAGTACAGAGTTGCGTCGATCACGCGCAGCGTATCATCAGGATAATTTGATCGGAGTCCTAACACCATGAAGGTCGCGTCCGGGTAATCGCGGTGAAGCGTAAACCGATTGTATTCGTCAAGCCCTTCGGTTGTGCGGTGCAGGATAGAATCTCCCGTATTCACGGTATCGATAGTATAGTATTGAACCCAGAAGTCATTGTGTTCAAAGACAAAATCACTCGGAGTCCCAAATTCCAATGGAAAAAACTGAAGAATGAGTCCCGTACGGAAGCGGTGACCAAGATAAATCGAACGAGCCTCGACATAAAAACTTGAGCAGGCAACAACGCTTGACGGAAGAAGAAAATAGACAAACTTTATCTGATAGACTCGCGAAGAGTCGGATAGCCTAACTGTGTAAACAGTATCCGATTGCGTCGTATCGACATCCGTCATCACACCATTGACTCGCAAATAGTTAAGCGTGTAAAGCGGCTGACCGACCACCTCAAGGATCTCAGCTCGCAACATGCCCACCATCAAAACTATTGTTAAGGCCGCAAAGTAAGCGAGTCGGCTCGACATGTTACTTCTCCCTCGCCGTTCATAACAAATGTAAGCCGCGGATAAGTCTCCAATAGGCTTTGCTCGACTCCCAGCAACAAAGATCCATGCAGTGTTTCTTCCATAGCGAGCGGCACAAGCACAAACCGAAAAGCAACGGCATTGGGACCACTCGCATGAGCATAAACCTGCAGCCGGTCATGCGTCCCCCAATCGCGCTTCCATTTGCCGCGCAAAATGAGACCGGGGTAAGCTGCAGCCTCCTCAGGGGCGAGCCAACGAATGGAGGGACTCCCAATATCGAGAAAATCGTTCTCCTCAACGGAATTCAGCGAGTACCTCAAACGAGTCGGAGAGTCATTATCGAGCACAAGAATTCCCGAACCGGGTTCGTGGACAAAGCGAATGACGAAAGCATCGCCCGACAAGAATTGCTCATTCAACACCGTTACAAAGTCATCCCAAGAATTTCCTTGCAATCGTTCCGTTGACGAGAAGAATGCCCGAAATACTGGTGTGGGATAGTATGGAATATGAATGATCGGCGAACTCGCGAGCGCGTCACCATGAAAATCGCGAATTGAATCGATTCTATCTGGCAAGGCCGCGCGTACAAGCTCAACCCTAAACGAGACCGTATCTCCGTCACTGCACGGTGAGATAAATTGCCTGATAGACAGATCCTCGATCATCAATGTCTCCATATCCTCATCGGGACGGATCGTGTGGAGCGCAAACATTCCGATTCTACCAATGGCCGCCGTATAACTCGCATCTGCGCAACCGCCAAACAAATCTCCGCAAAGCCTGCGAGTCCAGTTAAACGGGCCCTGTTCATAAATCGTACCGCGATCATTGACTTGAATCGGAGTCCATCCGATCGTACCAACGGCAATTATTTACAGGGAAATTAGTCTCATATCGATTACTCCGTGCAGAAGGGAAGATTGATCATACGCGGAATCAGAATTACTTTCTGTGAATCTGCTTCATTGAACAGGTGAACATAATGCGGCTGCATTGCCCGTTCGGCTCGTGTAAGAGTGAATTGAATCACTTCGTCCTCACTTCGCTCGAACGAAGTTAGTGTCCGGATGGCTGTTCCGTCATATTCACATACCGTTGCGTCATAACTTCCGCTTGGTAGGTTCAGCGAATCAAGTACGATTGTATAGGATCGCCACGTTCCCGAGTCGGGAACGACGTTATAAATCCGTGGGAATTCAGGAAATGGATCAATATCAGATCCTGTCGAGTCGTCAAACCAATATGAGCGGCGACAATCGGGCAAGTAGGTCGGGTCAATACGAATCGAATCGCCTGAGTATATCAAAAAATGATGCACTACAAGATAACGAAAATGAGCCGAGTCTTCGGGTAGGTTTCGATAAAAAGGAATTGCCGCCTGGCCGAAATAGTAAGGAGCAAACAGTGTGTTCCAGCCCGGAAGGAGATGGGTACTATTCCCGTAAATCGGATAGGTGCTGGGAAAATTCCAAGCCCTGCCACACTCCGGAGAATCGACAAGCGGACTTTGTTGATTCGCCTTGGCACCGACATCGTTGTAATATAGGACGTAATCGTCTGGAATACTGTCAGTGTAAGCGTGGCATCTGATTGCCCATTCAAAGCAAGAGAGTGCATTCCAGTCAACAGATGTCCCGGCATCGTAGACCTCAACCACTTCCCATAGCGTGTCGCACATAGGAAGGTGATCAGGTCTAAACTGACCGGTCCAGTTTACCGTTGTAGCAATAAAGTCATCGCGTCTGACACCATACGTGGAATTGACATAGTCGTAGTAGACTGTCGCAACATCCACGCAAGGAAGATCGAAAGCAATTGAGCTTGAGATAAAGATCAGGATAAAGGCTGCTCTCAATATAGCCAATTACGCGCGTTTCTGATATATGGCTGCCATTTATACTCGATTCTGCGTTCTTGTACGCGGTCTCTGCGGCGGAGTCGCTCGGAATATCACAATACAACAGGGCCAATCCGCAGAGTCAAGAGCCGCGCCGGAGCATAACACCGAATGGACCGAGATTCTGCGACAATACTCTCCTGAACTTCATTGAAGGACAATGGATTCAAGGCTGGCCGGCAACAGAAGTCTGCTTCGCGCGTGCCCGGGAAATGATCGAAAACAGGTCCATGACAAAGCAAAAGATGGTGCGATTGGCATAATTTACTCGTCGTTGCTCCCGGGTGGGGAAACTTATGCACACCGCCTGATAAAGCAATCGGCGACCCCAAGGGGTTGCCGATTTTGTTACCATCCAAATAATCGTTTGCTCAGATGCTGCCCGTGATGTGCATCCCAATGTAAACATTGCTCAAGGTGAAGCAGTAGATGCTCTCATTGCCCAGTCCCCAAACCTTGAACTTGCCGACGCTTACCGCGTTGGAGAGCTGATCTACATTCTCCAGCAATGCCAGAGTTTCCTGACAGGTGAAATCACGCTCTTCATTCGGCTGAAGTGCAATACCGCTGAAGATGCGGAAACCGTTGGCCTGAATATCCGCCACCGTGCCGGGCGTGTTCACGTCCATCGTGATCCAGACTTCGCCCGAGACAGGAGTGTCGATATGATTGACAGCATGGCAGCGAATGCAGCAATCCTCGATCCCTTCAACGGTGATATCCTGATAGTCTGAGTTGTCATTCAGATCAATCTCACGGCCTTCAATGTTCACGTCGAGCGAACCGGGCATACCGCGCATATCACCGGGTCTGGTGTCCGAAACGATATCCCCTTCGATCTCTTCAGACACGAAAACCGTGCCCGAGACAAAACCGCAGCCGACGATCAGCGTCGTCAGCAAAGTCGAAATTGCAAGAAGTGCTAAAATTCTTTTCATGATCACTCACCCATCCCTTCAGCCTTTTTGCCCTTGATCGGAATGTAATATTGCACACCCAGACGAGTCTGCCAGTTCTTGCGCGACGCCTGATCATCGTGGAATGGCATCACGAGCAATGCCGTGTTCAAGTCCACGTAGACTTTGTCGACAATTTTTATCCCTGTGCCAAAACCGGTTTCCCAACCCGTCAGTGACTCGTCTTCCTTGAAGCTCTCGCCGGGGCTGAGCGAATTGGAAGACACGCCAAACAGCCAGTAGGGCCAGAATCCCTGTGTGGCCTTTTCATTCATACCGCCGAGCAGCACCCGCAGTCCAAACCCGGTAAGAG
>CAZVXJ010000172.1:0-7293 GCA_964631675.1 uncultured Alphaproteobacteria bacterium | reverse complement strand
AGCAGAATCGTCGTTTCAAACATGGTCATCGGTGCGGGATCGGTAGAAGTTTCCGCCCGACCCGCCTTGCCAAACACGCGGTCCACCTCAGGGAAAGTCATCAGCAGTTTGTCTTGAAGCTGAAGTGCTTTCTGCGCCTCGGTAACCGACATGCCCGGCTGTACGCAGGAGGGCATATACAGCAGGCTTCCCTCTCGCAGCGGCGGCATGAATTCCGATCCGAGCTGCATGTAAACCGGAATCGTCGTCAACACGAGCAGAATACTCACTGCGATCGTTGCTTTGGGATGCCTGAGCACAAAGCGGCATGGCGGCTCGTAGATCCGGTGCAACAATTGGCTAATTGGATGTTTTTCCTCCGAGTAGTACTTGCCGACCAGAAGCTGGGTGGCTGTCCAGGAAACGAATCTGGGTCGGAAGGAGTACGGCACTACGCGCGCAAACATCATGCGCATCGCAGGATCAAGCGTAATCGCAAGGACGGCTGCAATGGCCATCGCCAGATTTTTCGAATACGCGAGCGGCTTGAAGAGGCGGCCTTCCTGATCCACCAGGGTGAAGATCGGAGTGAAGGCCACGGCAATCACCAGCAGCGAAAAGAATACAGTCGGTCCAACTTCCATCAGGGCCTGAAGCCGCACTTGATAAAAGTCGCCCTTCATCCCGTCCTGCTGCCAATGATAAATCTTGTTGTAGGCGTTCTCAACTTCCACGATAGCGCCGTCCACCAGCACACCGATTGAAATTGCAATGCCAGCCAGAGACATCAGATTGGCCGTAAGTCCCATCAGGTACATCGGAATGAAAGCCAATGCGACACTGACAGGAATTGTAATGATCGGGACCGCCGCCGAAGGAACATGCCACAGAAACAGCAGGATTACAATCGCCACTATGATCATTTCCTCAATCAGCTTGCTCGAGACCGTGTCAATAGCGCGGTCAATCAGCTCGGAGCGATCATAGGTGGTAACTATCTCGGTGCCTTCCGGCAGTGAAGGCTTAACTTCGTCGAACTTGGCCTTCAGACGGTCGATCACATTCAGCGCATTCTCGCCCTGGCGCATGATCACGATGCCGCCGACCACATCGCCTTCGCCGTTGAAATCAGCAATGCCGCGACGAAGTTCCGGCCCCAGAGAGACAGTGGCTACATCCTTGACAGTGATGGGAGTTCCATTGTCGGAACGGAGTACCAACTGCTCCAAATCCTGTGCAGACTTCACATAGCCGCGGCCGCGCACCATGTATTCCCGACCGGAAATTTCAACCAGTCTGCCACCTACATCATTGTTTCCTGCTCGCACTGCTTCAATGACAGCATCCAGTGAGAGCCCGTATCCTGCAAGAGCATTCGGATTCACCGTAATTTGATACTGCCGAACCTGACCACCCACTGCAGCAACTTCGGCGACACCCGGCACACTCTGGATGGCGTAGCGCAGAAACCAGTCTTGAAAGCTGCGCAGTTCATCGTTTGTGTGCTTGCCGCTGCGATCCACCAGCGCATATTGAAACACCCAGCCGAGACTGGATGCGTCGGGACCAAGTTCCGTTCTTACATCGGGTGGAAGCTGCGCGGTGATTTTGGACAGATATTCGAGCACTCGCGTGCGCGCCCAGTAAATATCAGTGCCGTCTTCAAAAATGACGTACACAAAACTGTATCCAAAATCGGAAAAGCCGCGAATCGCTCTCACTTTGGGCGCACCGAGCAGTGCACTGACGATCGGATAAGTGACCTGATCCTCCAGTATGTCCGGACTGCGGTCCCATCTCGAGTAGACGATAACCTGCGTGTCTGAAAGATCGGGAAGTGCGTCCAGCGGCATGTTGCGCATCGTCCAGACCGCGATCACCAACGCAATGACCGTCGCGGAAACAACGAGCCATCGGTTCTCTGCCGAGAACTTGATGATCCGCTGAAGAACGGTCAGGTCCCGATTATCCATCATTGATTTTGGGTAGCCGTCAGCGCCGCGCGCAGCAGAGATTCAGAGTCCACCAGGAAATTGGCACGCACGACGACAGACTCTCCGGCTTCAAGTCCTGCCGTGATTTCAACTACACCGTCCGACTGCTCGCCAACCGTCACTGCGCGTGGCTCAAACCGCCCCTCACCCATTGCCACGAAAACGTACGACCCCCGGCCCGATGGCACCACCGCATCTGCGGGGATGACCAGCGTTTCTCGGGACCTTCCACGGAAATAGACTTCGCCAAACATGCCCGGTTTGAGTTCACCTTCCGGATTGTCGACGACCAGGCGGACCGTCACTGTTCGGGAATCAGAACTTAGGAGCGGATCAATGAATTCAACGGTTCCAATGATGACTCTATCAGGCAGGGATTCAAAAGACATGGAAGCCTTCATGCCGTGCATGACTTTTCCGATTTCATTTTGATAGACGTCTGCAATCACCCAGACCGTGCTCAAATCGGTGACTTCATACGGAGTGTCGCCGGGTGCCACTGACGAGCCGTCAACAATATTTTTCGCGGTCACGTTGCCGGACACTGGAGAGGTGAATGTGAGTGACTTCCTGGCTTCGCCGGACTGTTCAAGTTCGTCTATCTGCGAGCTCGACACGTTCCACAACTCAAGTTTGCGGCGGGCGGCGGAGGCCGTGGAAGCATTCTTACTTTTGAGTGTCAGCAGAAACTCCTGCTGTGCTACCAACAACTCGGGGCTGTACATGCTGAAAAGCGGATCACCGCGCCTGACAGGTTTGCCAACAAAATCCGCAAAAGTCTTTTCGACAAATCCCGCGACTTTTACCGTAATCTTGTTCACCCGCGTCGGGTCCGCTTCCACTCGGCCCACGGTATACCATCCGCCACCAACATCACCACGTGTCACTTTCTCCGTGCGAAGACCGATCATCTGCTGTCGTGAAGGATCAATGGTAACAGCCGTTCGCTCTTCCACGTCACCTCCGCCGGATTCCGATTCATATACCGGAATGTAGCCTGCACGCGGTTCATGAGTCGTCTGGTCCGGATCAATTGGTGATCGGTAAAACAAGATTCGAGTCGTCTGCTTTGCCGATGTCGCGGCAGTCCCTCCGCCGCCTTTCATTTTGACCAGTTTCATCCCGCAGAGCGGGCAATCGGCTGGATGATCCTGCACAATCGTGGGGTGCATCGGACACTGATACACTTCGGCGGTTTCGGAACCGGCTGCTGAAGAGACGGCAGATTCCTGACTTTTCTCATGGCGCGACTGATATACATTCCAGCTCAAACTCGCCGCGAGAATTATGCAGAGTATTACAACGGTTAATCTCATGCCTTAGAACAACCTTTCTCCGCTGAGCTGCTCCAATCGGCTCCAAACGGTCATGTATTCGGCGGTTAGCTGCACCTCCGTGCGGCGAAATTCCAGGAGTGTCTTTAGAGCGTTCAGTGCGGTCATGAGGTCCACACCACCGGTACTGTACGCCGACAGTGCAGCCTCATGTGTCTTCTCGCCACTGGGAATAATGTCATTGACGTACAGGTCGTGCTGTTCAGAGATACTCCGCTGCTTCGCAAATTCCCGTGTCAGAGCGAGCCGCAGACTATTGAGTTTGACTTCACGAATTTCCGACGCGCGTTTCAGACTGATTGCACGGCTGTCAATGGTGTGCCTTCCTGTCTTCCACGAGAAGATTGGCAGCGTCACCCCGCCCATGACACTCAGCATGTCCATCTCTTCCGTTTGATGAGCTTCCCCCCGTCGCATATATTCTCCCCCCAGTCGAAATATGGGATAGCGGTCGCGGCGCGACATCTGCAACTCCGCTTCGGCCATCGCCACCTGAAATTCTGCGGCGGCATACTCCGGGTTGTTGCCGGTCATTCTCGCTTCAAGAGTATCGCGGGGAACGTCAAACGCCAAGAAACTCAAAGCTAAAGGAGGCCGGGATACGCTGTCAGGAGGCAGTGCACAGCTCAAGTTGATCGTAGCGATTGCTGTTCGTTCCATTGCGCCAAGATTCGCGAGTTCGGCGCTCATGGTGTTCAAATCCGTTTCAATTCTGAGTACTTCTGCGAGACTGCCCACCCCCGCCGAAAACGCTGAGACAGCCTGCTCGTGCATGGTTGCAAGCAATTCGCGGCTTTGCTCTACGAGTTCTATCTCGGCCCGCAGACCCGCCCATTCATAATAGGCCATCTTGATTTCCAGCACAAGCAGCGACCGTTCGGCATGGCTCGATGCGGATCTCACTCGCCAGTCCTGCCGGGCCACCTCCTTCGCTGCCCCGCGAGTGCCCGGAAACGGAATATTCTGTTCGATGCCGATCCACTTACCGGTGCGTTGGAATTTGTCTAACGGTAAGTTCGGCTCACTTTTCAAGGGGTATTCCTTGAGTCCGACCGTCAGCATTGGATCTTGTAAAAGCGCAGCGGCGGAAATCCCGGCGGCAGCCGCATCACGATCAAACTCCGCCGCCGCAATGACGGGGCTTTGCAGCAGTGCCAGCCGGATGTACGACTCCAATACGGGATCGCGATCGGCGGCGAACGCGACTACTGAGGTGAGAAAGGTCAGTATGAGGGTCGGTCTTTGCAAGTGTCCGAAGTGCCGGTGGATGTCCCTGAACTCTGGTAGGGGAAGGGGGTACTCTTACGGTTTATTAGTGCTGAAAATGGGCATTTGCCCGATTGCATTTAATATATGTGTTTGTTGCGGTTAAGTCAACACAGAAATTTTGCTTTCGCGCCTTCAATATCTTGTTTACCCTGGTGATTAGTCGTATATTATACGTTCTAAGTGACATAATGCTCCTCAAATCTCCTCTGTCAGGTAAGTTACCCATGAAACATGCCCCGCGATTTTTCTGCATTATCTGCCTCGTATGCCTGAGCTGCCATCTTGCCCGGGCCGAAAAGACGATTCCAGTAGTACTATCGACCATTGACTCCCTGAAAGCACTGGCCGAACCCTATCAGGGCGACCTCTGGCACTCGGCGGATAACATGTGGCGGGCAATGCTCCAGTCTGATGGGTCTATCTCACTGAATGGGCACGACCGAGAATCACTGGATGACGGCGGAAATGGAGCGGCCAACGCAACGCCGATTAGCTCGAATCCTTTCCTCGACGACGGAACAACCGTTGGAAAGTCGAACAGTATTGCATTGACCGGCTGCGGAGGCAATACCAACACCGCACCTGACGCGTGGTACACCGTCACATTTGCTGCATCCGCGACCATTACGGTTTGGACAACCTGCGAAAACACTCTGCCACCGGGCACGTGGCATGACACGCGCCTCGCGATTCTAAATCAGTCGCAGACTGTCCTGACCTGCAACGACGACGACCCCGCATGTGCGTCACCTTATTTCCAGTCCAGAATCACCAATTATTCTGTCCCGGCCGGGACCTACTACGTTGTCGTGGACGGCTACAACGGGGCATCCGGTCCCTATCAGTTCAATGCCACATGGACCGGCGGGTCGCTGTGCAACGGATCGAACCAATCCAATGCCGAACCCATCACCGTCCTGCCCTTCTCCGACACAGGCAATACGGTTGGGTCGTGCAACGATGTGGACATTGCATGCGAACTCAGTGCCCCTAACAATGCCGAAGACTATTGGTATGTCATCAATCTTGACGCCCATGTTCTGCTGGACGCCTGGACAACCTGTGACACCGGCTACTATGATACCAAGCTCGCAATTCTGTCCAGCTCGCTTGCACAGATCACTTGCAATGACGATGCCCCCGGATGCCCATCATTTCAATCCAACATTCAAGATGTGGCGTTGACACCCGGCACCTATTACATTCTGGTGGACGGATACCATTCGGAAGCCGGCGATTACGAACTGAATGTGGATACCACCCACTATGATCCCGGTCAGGCGGCTGACCTGCTTCCCGATATCATCATACGCGAATCGGATCTTTACGATCATGATATCGCGACGAACATAGTTCCCGGTCGTACGCATCTCCGGCTTTCAAACGGCACGCCCAATATCGGACTGGGAAAACTATATGTCTATGGCGTATTTCCCGATAATGGCGATGGCACGCAGGATATTAATCAGCGAATCTATCGAACAGACGGAAGTTCCTGGGACCGTAATGCCGGCGCCTTTGTTTACCATGCGGGACACAGCCACATTCACGTGGCGGACTGGTGCATTTATCGCCTGCGCGAGTACCTCGCCGGAGGTGGAGTAGGGGATACTGTGGCAGAGGGAGCCAAGACCAGCTTCTGCATTCTCGATTTGCAGGTCTACGACACAAATCTCCCCAATCATGATTCTGACGGACAATTCCATAGCTGCAGCTCGACCATCCAGGGCCTTTCGGTCGGTTGGGCTGACGTCTATAGCAAAAACCTCGAGGGCCAGAATATTGACATCACCGGCATCCCCGATGGGACCTATTGGCTCGAATCAGAGGCGGATCCCGATAACCACATGCTCGAGTCAAACGAGGCGAATAACATTACGCGGATTCCGATCACCATTGGTCAAGGTCAGGCGATCAATCCCGATGCCTATGAACCTAACAACAGCCGTGCGGAAACCGACACGCGGCCCGTCGGGCAGATTAACAGCCCCTATCTCGGGCCTGTAAATCCGATTAGAACAATTTCGAATCTGAATATTCACGTCAATGCCAACGAGGACTATTACCGATTCTACTCTCCGGCTACAGGCACTGCAAACGACTCGGTATACATTTCTTTCCAGCACAGTTTGGGTGACGTGGATATGAGGCTGCAAAATGCCGGCGGCACACAGGTTGGCGCATCGAATGGTTCAGGCAATTCCGAACGTATCTTGCTCACGGGTCTTGCCGCCGGATGGTACTATGTGCGCGTGTTTGGGTTCAACGGAGCAACAAATCCGCTCTACACGATGACCATTAACCCGCCGTCGAACGGCGCTCCTTCGGTCACCGTGGTTAATCCTCCTGCTGGTAACATCGACCTGATTCACGGAGCGGACACCTATACAGCCACATGGACCAGCAGCGATCCTGAATCGAACTTGCGCTGGGTTACAATTTACGTCAACACCACGCCATCGCTGAACGGCAATGAGATCATTATTCCAACATCGCTGCATACTGATGCCGCGGTTGGGTTCTCCGTGATTAATTCGGCCTATTTCCCTTCCGGGACCTATTGGATCTATGCCTCCATAACCGATGGCGGTACAACTACTGGCGACTGGTCTTCGGGAACCGTCACCTGGGGTGATGCGGCTCCCAATCCGGTCGATGATCTGGTCATTCAGTCTGTCGGACAGGGTGTGATTCTCAGTTGGACGATTCCGATTGGC
>CAZVXJ010000171.1:0-7331 GCA_964631675.1 uncultured Alphaproteobacteria bacterium | reverse complement strand
GTCGCCTGACGGAAAACACATATGCTTTGCCTCCAAGGCGGGGCGAAATGATGCGGTCAACATTCTAGATGTTGAAAAACGGGACGTAACACGCCGGCTTGAGTTCGATATGGACGGCGTTTTCAACCCTACATGGTCGCGCGATGGCGACAAGATTGCATTTGTGGGAATGAAGTCGGGACAATCAGACCTGTATGTTTATGACTTACCGGGTGGTCAGCTGCAGCAGATCACAAATGACATTTATTCAGATGATGATCCTGCGTGGTCCGTTGACTCAAAATCGCTCTTCTTCACGTCCGACCGCGGCGATAGTTTGCGCGTACTTGATGAGGGCGCGAAAATCGAGATGTGGAAGGTGAATTACAAACAGATGGATCTCTACTCGATTACAATCGGGCAGTTAGACGCCGAGCGGTTGACAAATACACCCACCAACGAACGGACACCGACTCTCACGCCGGATGGAACGCAGGTTATCTACTCATCGGTAGAAAACGGGATTTACAACTTGTACCGCCACAATCTGGCCACAGGCGAGCGAGAACCGTTCACCAATTGCCTGACCGGATGCCTGCAGCCAAGCTATTCACTCAACACACAGCGGCTGGTGTTCACTTCATTTTATGAAGGCGGATATGACGTATATCTTATCAAGAATGCTCAGGAACTTCCTGCTGCGGAGGTGCAGCCAACCAACTTCCGCAAACACGGGAGCCCGGAGCCGGTAACGGCACCAGTGTCTCACAGTGGACTGGACGAGGATGACGATTACAGTTTGCGCAGCGACAGGCCATACAGCCAATATGTCTTTGCACACACTGGCGGACTTGATGAAGATCGAACTCCGCAGGAATTCACAGACACCGTGACCACTCGCAAGCCCGGAGGTGGGTTCTCCAGCAAGCGCTACAAGACTCGATTCACACCTGACTTCGTATATGCCACGGCCGCCTATAGTTCATTTTTTGGTGCACAAGGCACGGGACAGATTCTATTCTCTGATGTGATGGGAAATCAATTGGTATATATCAATACCGATCTCTATTACGACTTCAACAACCTCGAAAACTCGAATTTCTCTGTCCAGTATTTCTATTTGCCGCGGCGTGTGAATTATGGACTAGGGTTGTATCGCTATGTTTACTATCTCGATGCAGGCAATGTGCGCGATCAGACAATGCAGGTTGAAGCTTCAGCTTCTTATCCATTCTCAAAATACTCGCGCTCAGAATTGAATGTCACGGGATATGCGGTCGAGCGGTCGCGTTGGAATGAGCTGAATGATAATGGCTATGATAATGCTGCGAGGCGAAGAGTGATTGTTCCGGAGCTTGCGTACATTCATGATACTGTTGTATGGGGGAGCACCGGGCCTGTGAATGGAACGAGATATAGAGTTTCATATGGATTCAGTCCGAGTCTCGACAGTTCGCCCAGCATTGAGCCGTCTCGCCGCTGGAGCTCGTCCTTTCACACATTAAAGGCGGATGTGCGTGACTATTTTCGCATGGGCCGGGATTACTCGTGGGCTTCGCGCATCACGGGCGGACTGAGCGAAGGCGAAGATCCTCAACGGTTTTTTCTCGGTGGAGTTTCAAACTGGATAAACCGTCGATTTGAAAATGACAGCATTCCGACTTCGGACATTGATGATTTCTACTTCTCCGGTTTTGTCACCCCGTTTCGCGGCGGAGACTATTTTGAGAAGCGCGGGACAGGAAGCCGATACTTCCTCACGAATCAGGAGTTCCGCTTCCCAATGGTTCGATATCTACAATTAGGTTGGCCCCTGCCAATTGGGCTGCAGGATATCCGCGGCGCGCTTTTCACTGACATTGGGGCCGCATGGAATGGCAGCCGATTCCGGTTTACTGAACGGGACAGAAATCCTGACGGAACGGACGGGCCGCGACGTCTTCAGGATGTGCAGGTTGCGTACGGACTGGGTATGCGCAGTTGGTTGGGCATATTTGTTTTAAGGTGGGACGTTGCATGGTCGACTGATGCCGTACAGACGTCCAAGCCACTCTATTACATGTCAATTGGTGCAGAGTACTAACCACTTATACTCTCATATTCTTTGATGACTGCAGCATATGCGTTAGCGGAGTTTCTCGGTCGTAAGGTACTGATATTTGTCACAGAGTTTGGCAAATTGGGGTTGCTGGTCGGTCGAGTATTTGCTGAGTTACGCGGTCTTGTTCATGACAAGGGGCTTTTTCTTCGCGAATGCGTAAGTCTGGGAGTCAACAGCCTGCCGCTTGTACTGGTTGTGGGTGTGTTTACAGGCGCGGTATCTGGGTGGCAGGGGCATTACCAGCTCGAAGGATACCTGCCGTTTGATCTGATTGGACCGGCAACGTTCAAGGCAGTGGTTCTCGAGCTCGGGCCCGTGTTGTCGGCTCTGATCATTGCGGGAAGAGTCTCGGCATCAATTGCTGCCGAGATTGGCACCATGAAGGTCACCGAGCAGATCGATGCCTTGGAAGCCATGGCGATTCCTGCAGTTCGATATCTGGCACTTCCACGCATTGCCGCGATGACTATGATGATGCCGCTGCTGGTCATCCAGGCAAATTTTGTAGCCATACTTGGAGCGAGTTTCGTTTGCACGACATTCCTCGGAATGACCAATCAGCAGTTCTGGGGGTTGATACCAAATTTCTTCTATGTCTATGACGTGCTGGCCGGTCTGATCAAGGCGCTGTTCTTTGGACTTTCAACTTCGATCATCGGGTGCTACATCGGATTTCAGACGGAAGGTGGCGCTGAGGGTGTGGGACTGGCGACAATTAAGGCATTTGTCTGGAGCTGCCTTGCCATTCTGATTGGCGACTTCATACTGGCAGTAATCTTGTTCTAAGATGATCAAGATTCGAGAGCTGCAAAAGTCGTTTGGGCAGAAGACGGTTCTGCGAGGAGTAAATCTCGACATTCCGACCGCTCAATCGGTTACGATTATCGGCCGGTCGGGCTGCGGCAAGTCTGTGTTGCTAAAACACCTCGTCGGGCTTCTCGTTCCTGACTCCGGTACCATCTCGGTTGACGAGGTTGAGATCACGCTTGCGAAGAGAAAAGTATTGTACGAAATTCGGAAAAAGTTTGGAGTGCTGTTTCAAGGTGCGGCGCTCTTTGATTCAATGACCGTGGAAGAAAATGTGGGACTGGCGCTTCGCATGCACACCCGGAAATCCGATCAGGAGATTAGCGATGTGGTGGACTACTGCCTGAAATTGGTTGGACTCCCAGCCACCCGCAAGCTGAAACCTGCTGAGCTTTCCGGCGGCATGAAGAAACGGGTCGGACTTGCGCGTGCCATCGCGGTCAAGCCGCAGTACATCCTCTATGATGAACCGACTACGGGACTTGATCCAATTTCTGCGGACTCCATTAACGACCTCATCATCCAATTGAATCAGGAATTGCGTGTGACTACGATCGTGGTGACACACGACATGGTCTCGGCCTACAAGATCTCAGACCGCATAGTGATGTTGCATGAAGGCCGCGTGATTCACGACGGCACGCCTGCCGACACACAGAACTCGGCCGACGATCTGGTCAGAAAATTCGTGACCGGTGAGTCGGACGATCGCGCTGTCGTCATAAAATACTGAGGCATTCCAGAGAACCATCATCGATGTAAGACGACTCGACGGGCTGCAAGAAACCCCACCGAATGGTGGGGTTTCTTGATTTCACCGGCTTGCAGACGGCTATCGCGAAAGAGCCACCAATTGCGTACCCGACTTTGCAAGGATTCTATCTGAGTTTTGCGGCCACGGCTGTGAACCCGTTAACGATATCCGGGTCACGCTGCCACCCAGGTCATGCAGGAATAGTCCGTCTGTCCGGTCAGCCGCGAGTCCAACAAATACAAACTGCGTACCGTTGGTCATCCCTGCCGGAGACGTTCCCGGCCCAATTCGATGAGGGAGCGCGTCGTCTGCGAAGACAATTGTCCAGAGGATTTGGATGCCACCTTCGAGCACCTCGAAGGCAAGTGTGGAGTCTCCTACCCATGCATAATCCAGCACATTCACGGCGACAGTGTCGGTCCGGAATGTCACCCGGTGATTCGCTACCAGAAGTCCGCCAGCAAACCCGGTAGAGGGCGCCAGATAGGCGAGCCGGTGATTGTCTCCAGAGAGTTTGGGAAGTCTGCCAGCGCCGGAAACTCGTGTACGTTCGTGCGTGGACACATCAATCCGCCACACACCCTGGTCAGATGATCCATCTGTTGGCCCGGCCGCAAAAATACTCGAATTGTCTGCGTCAAGGACGGGATCCGAGCCTGTATCCCATACTCTCTCGAATGCCTCCGGTAATGACGCTGACGCAATGTAAACTCCCGCACTCGCTCCATTGATGCCAGGTGAAGACACAGTAAAGTGCGAGCCGTCGGGTGACCAGGCATAGTCGGATCTGAATGGGGGCCCGTCCGCGTTTAACAACGTCGCCTCTCCATTTCTAAGCAAGTAGAGTCCCGCAGGGGACTCTTCTTGCATAAACAAAATGTCTCCGATGACTGAGGCCACCGGATGACTTCCCCGAGGCCAGAGCAGAGACTCGCGCCACAGTCCAGGGGTTTCCTCGCCGCCGCCGTCCGAACAACCCGCGTAGACAACTGAAACGAGTGCTGCCCAGACCAGTAGTCTACTCATAACGCAGAGATTCTATCGGACTGACCTTTGCCGCACGAATGGCAGGATACAATCCCGAAACGAGAGTCACCAGTGCAATCAGACCAACTGATATGACCATCGTCATCGCGGACAGCACCGGTGGAGCAAATCCATCCGGCAATTCGACATTGTGAAGGACTTTGATCAAGCCCCAACCCAGCAACATCCCAAGTCCACCCGCAATGACGACCATCAGCAGTGCCTCAAGGAAGAAATTGCGGACAATGTCTCCGCGTCGGGCGCCAAGCGCCCGACGAATCCCAATCTCGCGAGTCCGTTCAACCACAGAGACCATCATGATGTTCATGACTCCCAGTCCACCGATCATCAACGTCACGCCGCCGATGGCAATCATGAGATAGTTGATGGCATCGAAAAGCTGACGCGTCGTCTGGGCATCCTTTACCGTATCCCATAGTCTGACCGCCTCGCGGTCTTCAGGATCGAAGCGATGCACGCGCCCCAGAATTGACTTGAACTCGGAAACGGCAAGTTCGTGATCCTCCACCCGTTTGGGCGCAAACACGATGTTTCCAAACCAACGCCGATCCGTCATGGCCTGGTGGGTCGTGTAGGGAATAAACACCGCTTCGTTGTCCGGACCGTAATACATTGAGTTCTGCTCTTTGTCCGACTTCCAACCTATGACCAGGAATTCGCGGCCGTTTATCAGCATCGTTTGGTGCAAGGGATCAGATTCCTCACCAAAAAGCTTTTTGCGAACTTCATCGCCGATCACGGCAACTCGGCGCAGCTCATCACAATCCCTTTGCGAAATCCAACGACCGTGATCCGGTATCATGCTCCTCATCTCACCGAATTCAGGCGCTACGCCGGACAGTCGAGTACTAAAGATCCTCGGGCCAGCCTTCATAACGGTATTCCAGCTTGTCAGCTCCGGGCTAAACTCGAAGTGCTGGGCCTTTGCCTTCAGGGCGGTCACTGAGGTTTCATTCCACCAGACCTTTTCCCCCTTCTTCTGAGAACCGGCGGCTATCGTGCGAGCACCTCCCCATGCTATCACAAGATCTTTGCCGAGATTGCCGAAACTTCGTGTCTGCTCGTCCTTAAAACCGCTGGCTATCCCTGAAAGGAGCATTACACTGGCAATTCCCCATGTGATGCCAAACATGGTAAGAGTGCTCCGCAGCTTGTTGGCCCGAAGATTGGCAAGAACCTGGCGGACTAGGTCGAGCCAACTCATGGACTACCTATCCTCCTCAACTGCCGAACCGAGACTCACAATTTCACCGCCCTGGAGGCCCTCGGTGATTTCTGTCCTTATGCCATCAGTGATCCCAAGTTTGACCAATCGAGGTTCGGTGACCGAACTAGCGGTGTCGGTCACCAGTCGAACAAAGATGGAATCACCTTTGAAATTGAGCGCCATGTCATCAATGATGGGCACGTCCTTTCTCTGGTCGACTACGATTTTGGCCGTAGCCGTCATGCCAACCTTCAGTTTTCCGTTGGGGTTATCCACCCTTGCTCGCACTCCAAAGACTGTTTGAGCTTCTGGCCCCTCGTCCACCCTGCCGACCGGAGACATGTGGGAAACACTGCCCTTGAAATTCTCACCGGGGTAGGCTTGTACACTTATGTTGACTTCGATACCGAGCTTCATCTTTCCAACATCAGCCTCATCTATGTCACCCCGGAACTCGAGGTTTTGGTCGTCACCCATGGTCATGACGACCGTTCCTCCCGAGGCTGATGTGGTAGGCGTAACGGATGCCCCTTCATCTACCGATCGGGTGAAGACAATCCCGCTGATAGGCGCCACGACTGTTGTCGAAGTCGTCACAATATCGTTTGAACCAACTTCCCGCTTGATCTCGCCGACTTGCTCACGCTGGATCAAAGCCCATTGGGCTTCCGCCGCACTTAGCCTTGCCTGTGCGCGTTCGAGTTCGCGTTGGGCGTCGAGGTAAGTCTGTTCGGGTGCGAGTTTCTTGTCATAGAGTTCGTTTGCAATCCGAAGCTTATCCTGGGCTTGATTCACTTCCACCTCTGCGGTCCGCAGAAGCTCACGAGCCTGAACCTGTTCGGCGGGCGAAGACTCCGGAGATATCTCGAACAACTTCTGACCCTTGTCTACGAAGTCGCCCTCCTCCACATAGATTTTTCTGACCGTCCCGCCGGACTTCGATCTAATCTCGATTTGCCTCAAAGGGTGTACGCGACCCGTTGCCACAACGGTCTGCGTCAGGTCCCCACGGTCCACCTTGGCTGTTCGGAGCTTTGGTGCAGTAGATTCGGCGTTCTTACAGCCAACAAGGAACCAAACTGCACCGGCAAAGGCGCATAGACATACCCAGCTGATCCGGGTAGAGACGCTAGATCGAATCATGTATGGGTCAGTGTGAATTGTTGAGATGTGGATAACTCATTATTGTGGCAACTTCCGGCTCTAGGCATATGACTTGATGAACTGAGTAGTGGTTGCATTTCCCTGAGACAAAAAAGAAAGTGCCTTGTAGAGGCACCTTCCTCTCGCGCAGAGGGAAGAGCGAGAAGTTTGAGTCAGATGATTAGCATTGCAAACTACTTAGCTTGCCAAAAAACCGGCAAAAGAGTTAAGATCAGTGCCGATACTGCTTGACTTTCGCACTTGGCGAAATTATATTGCGTGGGTGAATGTGG
>CAZVXJ010000170.1:0-7369 GCA_964631675.1 uncultured Alphaproteobacteria bacterium | reverse complement strand
GCACAAAGTGGATCACCGACGAGTCTGGGAATGATGCTGCGCATCTCGTTGTTTTGATTCGTGAGTGAGATTCCGTTCAGAAAAGTCTGCTCGGTGGCCGATGTGCCCGACAAGGATGCACTAACCGTTGAGCTTGATGGCAGCGAGATTGCTCTGTTCCGCGACGGTGATATTGTGTGGGCGACAGAGGGCCGCTGTCCGCACGCTTTTGAGTTGATGAGTAAAGCGTCTCTGGATACAATGGATCACACGGTCACCTGTCTGGCGCATCATTATTGCTTTGATTTGAAGTCAGGTAAAGCCGTCAAGCCAACCCCCGGCATTGCCTGGCTTAAGATTTATCCGGTTGAAATCCGGGGAGACGAGGTGTTTGTCCAGTTTGAGGCATCTGATGACGAGTGGTGAGAGAGACACTGCGTGTCGATCTATTTCGGAGTGTACGCTTGGATACTAAGGTCCTTGAAGGTCAGCGCCTTCGACTCAGGCCGGTCCGTGCAGACGACATCGATCTGCTATTCGACTGGTATAGCCACCCGGAGATCATGGCTTTATATGACGGAATTCAGTTTACGACATCAGACCGGGCTATTTTCCGGGAGGAATTCTCTCAGTGGCTTGATGTGGATCGTGAGATGGGATTTGCCGGCGCATATATTCTTGAGCTAAAGGAAGACGGCAGGCCGATCGGCGAGTGTACGTGGATAATGATTCAACGTACCGGACCGGAGAGCCCCGGTATCTATCAGGTCGGCGGGATGATTGGCCCGAAGGATTTGCGCGGAAAGGGACTCGGGACCGAGGCGCTTAAAGTTCTGCGCGATCATCTGTTCGGAGAGCGCGACGCGCATCGTCTCGAAGCCTTGACGGGTGCCTTCAATACGGGCGCCATGAAAACTCTACACCACAACGGCTTCGAGCGCGAAGGCGTGCTGCGGGAGACACTATTCGTGGATGGTGCCTGGCATGATCGCGTCGTGTTCGGTCTGCTCAAAAGCGAATGGGAAAACCGTAAGAGCTAAGTCAAGAATAGAATCCATGATGTAAGCTGGCAACACCGCCGTGGTGTTGCCGTGTTCTATCCGTCCAAACCGAGCCGTATCTCTAAGAAGATACTGGCGAATCAAACAGCCGACACAATGACTGACAATTCCTATCTGAATATTATTAATGGCAAGCACGTTCCCGCAGTCAGCGGAGCGACATATCCGATCACTAATCCGGCAACAGGTGAATCGCTTGGAACATCGGCAAAATCCGGTGCCGAGGATGTGGACCAGGCCGTCAAGGCTGCGCGAGGCGCACTGGACGGCAAGTGGGGACGCATGGCTCCATCGCAGCGTACAAGAATACTTTTCAAAGCAGCTCAGCTGTTAGAATCACGGATTGAAGAGATTAGCATTCTCGAAAGCAAGAACAATGGCAAGCTTGCGATGCATGTGGGGGGCGAAATTCGACAGGCGGTTGAAGACTTCGAGTTCTTTGCAGGAGCAGCGAGCAAATCGGGCGGAAGTGTACCCCCCATTCATGGTGCCTATTTCGGCTATACTGTGAAGGAGCCGGTCGGAGTCGTGGGCGCGATTACGCCTTGGAATTATCCGCTCATGCTGGCTGCGTGGAAACTTGCCCCGGCTCTCGCGGCAGGATGCACCATCGTGATCAAACCTGCAGAATGGACTCCGATTACCACAAAGATTCTGGTGGAAGTGCTGCACGAGGCCGGTATTCCCGAAGGCACGGTGAGTTTGATTTGCGGTGTTGGACCTGAAGCCGGCGGAGCATTGGTTTCACACCCCGGGGTGGACAAGATCTCGTTTACCGGCAGTACGCAAGTCGGAAAGACAATCATGAAGTCCGCTGCAGAATCCATGAAGCGGTTGACTCTGGAACTCGGTGGAAAATCTCCCGCCATCGTGCTGGAGGATGCGGTATTCGATGATGCCGTGCTGGGCTCATTGTTTTCTATCTTCTATTCGGCAGGGCAATCCTGTGAAGCGCGCAGCCGCATATACGTGCATGAGTCGCACTACGAGAAGTTTGTCCAGCGGTTCTTAGAAGCGACCGGAAAATTGAAAGTTGGAAATCCGTTGGACAAAACTACGCATGTTGGCGCACTGGCTCATGTGGACCGGCTCAAGGTTATGGAGTCGTTTGTCGAATCTGCAAAGGCGGATGGTGGGAAGATACTCGCCGGAGGGCACCGCATAACTGACGGAGATCTCTCAAGAGGTTGCTTCTGGGCACCAACGGTGATAACGGGTCTGCCGCAGAATGCCCGTTGTGTTCAGGAAGAGATCTTCGGACCCGTCGTTGTGATCGACCAGTATAAGACTGACGAAGAGGCGATTGCTCTTGCGAACGGCACGAGCCACGGCTTGGCCGCGACCTTGTGGACGAGTAATATTACCCGTGCCACGAAGTTCATCCGTGCCGTTAAGGCCGGAATCGTAACAGTGAATACTCCTAATACGGCGCTTCCCGGTTTACCATTCGGTGGCTACAAGCAGTCCGGATTTGGACGTGAAATGGCGCTGGAGACGATGGAAGCCTATCTTGAAACCAAGACGGTGCTGGTGGGTGTCACTGGAAAACCGGTGAATCCATTCGGCCTGCAGTTGTAGCCTGCAAATGGAATAGCATCCAAAGAAAAGCGCGCCTCATGGGCGCGCTTTCTTGATTGCGGCATCAATTTGCTTGACTATCGGATGTGTGAGGATTATATTATCCCATTGTACGACTTTTTCGTCCAAGTCAACCGACCCGCATTGAACAGGATTGAATATGAAGCATCTTGTCCTATTTGGCATTGCACTATTTCTTGGCTCACTTGGCGGTGGATCGCCTTCGCAGGCTGTGCCTCGTCAATGTGTTCTCGCAGAGCATTTTACGAATACAAGCTGCGTCCCGTGCGCCACCTATAATCCGGGAATCCATGCCGTGATGAACTCCATGACACGGGATACCGTAATCAAAATCAGCTTTCACGTTTGGTGGCCCGGGCCCAATGATCCGTTTTATCTCTGGAATACGGGTGAGGTGCAGTCACGTGTCGGCTACTACGACGTAAGCGCTGCTCCTGATATTTTCATGGACTTCGTGCAGAATCCGGCCGTGAACAGCCAGACCGCAATGCGTAATGCTGTCCGAGCGAGATTTGCAACTCCAAGTCCGTGCAGCATCGAAATCTGGGCGGCTCCCGCCGGGGCTACCGCCGTGCATTTTGTGGTTCGTGTAACCTCTGATCAGGATATGATTGGAGGAAATTACCGTCTGTATGCCGGTTTGATTTCAGATGTTATCGCATACAATGCGCCGAACGGAGAGACATCTTTCCCCGATGTCTTCCGCGACATCTATCCCAATGCAAGCAGCGGGACCGCGTTCTCGATGGACGCAGGTGAGGTGTTCGAAATGGAGGGCATGCTGAACCGTGATGCCGCATGGACGCCAGAAAATCTGTCGGTGGTCGCGTTCGTACAAAACGCATCCACACGTGAGGTGCTTCAGTGTGAGTGGGTGGATGTCCTGACGCCGACGGGCTCGGTTACTATCACCTCACCAAACGGAGGCGAAACGTGGATTTCGGGAGAGAATGCGAACATCACTTGGACTACAGCCAGCTTTCCTGAAAACGTACGAATTCAGCTGTGCCGCAATTTCCCTGTGACCACTTGGGAGACAATAACTTCCAGCACGGCCAACGATGGAGCCTATTCGTTCATACCGGTCGGAGCGCCTGCTTCAAGCATGAGAGTGAGAATGACTGGAACGCTTCACCCTACGGTTGGGGATACCTCCAACGCGAATTTCTCGCTTGCTGCGCGCACTGTTACGGTGCTTTCGCCGAACGGTCCGTTAGAATGGACAATTGGAACCGCTCATGACATTTTGTGGTCATCGCAAAATATAAGTGGTAACATCAGCATTGAACTGAATCGCACGCATCCACTTGGAGAATGGGAACCCATCGTGATGAATACAGCCAACGATGGGGTATTCGGTTGGATGGTTACCGGGCCGGCAACTTCGCAGGCGCGAATTCGCGTGACTAGTTTGGATTATCCGACTGCAGGCGATGAATCCAATGAGTCATTCCACATTGTTAATCCACCGAACAGTGAACCGATTCTCTTCCATGATCCACTGGATGATCAGGCGCCTGCGACCTTTCAGATTACCTGCGAGGTTCACGACGACGCGGCCGGGGTAAGTGTCAAAGTAAAGTACCGTCCTGCGGCTTTTTCCGAGTTCGATTCTACTGTCATGAACCTGACTGGAAATCCAGCAGAGTATGCTGCTTCACTGTTACTTGGATCCGGAGAATGGGAGTACTTCGTCCAGGCCGTGGACGCAGAGGGAGTGCAAGTGCTGACGGATACGCTCGAGTTCAGAGTCGGATTCGCAGGCGGGACGGCGATTGGCTATGACGACGGGAGTGCGGAGTCGAGCCAGTGGTCCTACAGCACTCAGAATCGATGGGCAGTGAGATTTGATCCGCCTCAGGTGCCGTTCCTGCTTTGTGGAGCGGAAATTGGCGTATCCGCACTTCACCCTGACGATCGTCATACAAGGCTCGACGTGCAGGTTCATCTGACTGACGGCTTCGGATTACCGGGGCCGCCCATCTTCTTGAGAACCATCGGCAGCATTGGCAATGTACCGGGCGGAGTGCCGATTGCTCAGGATAATTGGGCGACGGCAATCTTTCGAGATGCGATGGGGGATCCAATTACTGTCTCCGGCAGCTTCTATATCTCCGTGACGAACTTTGCGTCGGGGACGTTTGAAGCATTTCTGCACGATACTTCAAGTACACGGGCCGGACGTTCTTTCGTGTACGATTCATGTGACGAACTCTGGTTAAGTGAGCTCAGCGGAGACAACATGGCTCGAGCAGGAAACCGCATGATTCGGGCGACCGGATTCGCGCTCAATCCTCCGACTGTTACAATTCGACGAACCGGCTCCGATATCGTTCTCCGGTGGAATAGCTCCGGAGCGCCAAACTACCGGGTCTATAGCGCTAATGCTGCGAATGGGCCCTTCATTACCCTGGAGGGATCCACATCCGATAGTGTGTTCATAGATGTCGGAGCGATTAGCCTACCCAGTCGATTCTATACGGTTCACTCTTCAACCACACCGTGAGGACGTGAAGAGGCATACTAGCAGCTGGAAGTTGAATCAGACCAGATTTGTCCTATTAACTTGTTGATTTTGTGTCGTTCGACTGTGCGGAGTATATTGAGCTTGGTGAGTGTGCCTATTGCGGTTTAGTGGCCCCTCACTTATATTGGTTACGCTATGGATAGGTGCACCGTGCCTTGAAGGCTGTGCACGTCGTGAAAAAATGCTAAAGAATTGTTTCTCCAAGCGTTTAGGAAAACTAACCACTGTGGCAAGGAGGAGTCTGATGAAAGGTAAGATGATTAGTTTCGTTGTGATTTTGATGGCACTGTTGTCGAGTAGCGCACTCGCCTACGATTACGGTTGGGTCGCTTATCTTGCTGGAATTAATGAGGTTCCGCCAAACGCCAGTCCCGCAAGTGGTGTTGTTTATGGTAACCTCAACGCTGCTGGCAATCAGTTTTCGGCCAATGGAACTTGGGGTGGTCTGCTTGGCAACTACACGGCCTCACACTTCCACGGTCCGGCGGTAGCGGGTGTTAATGCAGGCGTACGCTTTGGTACGGTTGCGCAGGGCAGCCAGACGGGCTTGTCTCCCGTAGTTTGGCCGATAGCGGCGGTGGATGTTGTTCGCCTCTATGGCGACTCCGTGTACTACAACGTGCACACCAACATCTTCGGCGGCGGCGAGATTCGCGGGCAAGTACAATGTTCACCCGATAGCGCTGTCTTTGATGCTGCGACTGATATCGGTGAGTCCCAGTGCGTCCAGCTCTGCGAAGATTTCGATTCGCGCATCATCATTCACAATATTCCGGATGGTGCCTACCCCGTCGTCACAAAGCGCTTTGGATGTTTGAGCCTTACCAATCCGTGTGATGTGGATTGTTATCCGACAGACCATATCGTGGAGTACTTCCAGGGGTTCTGGCATGACGACAACGGCGACTGGCAT
This sequence comes from uncultured Alphaproteobacteria bacterium, assembly GCA_964631675.1. GTDB lineage: Bacteria > Electryoneota > RPQS01 > RPQS01 > RPQS01 > CAZVXJ01. Next base: position 1,290 of record CAZVXJ010000170.1, on the reverse strand, counting down.
TGGTATTACAATGGAAATACCTTCTGGCTGATCGTCCGTGGAAATGGTTGTGCGTGCATAACGCTCACCGACATTCTTGCTGTTGAACTGGGCTCGTTCCAGGCGATTGGCGGCGACGGACAAGTAACCTTGAATTGGAGCACTCGCAGCGAAGAGAGCAATGACCGCTTTGAAATCGTTCGCGATGGACAGCTCGTGACAACGATCCCGAGTCTTGGAAACAGCGCAACTGGCCATGATTATTCCTGGACCGATCGTAATGTCACGAACGGTGTCTCCTATGAATATTCACTGACTGCAGTTGACTTGAACGGATCCCGTGCGACGCTGGCGACCGAGAGCGCCACTCCGAACGCCGAGGCGGTCGTGTCTGCATACACTCTGCAGCAGAATTTCCCGAATCCGTTCAACCCCGAGACTCAGATTCGATTTGACCTCGTAGATGCTGGTCATGTGAACCTGAAGGTCTTCGATGTGACTGGCCGTGAAGTGGCCACTCTGGTAAACGGGGAAATGCCACGCGGGTCGCACGAAATCAACTTCCGGGCCGCCGGACTGACTTCGGGACTCTATCTCTACCGTCTTGATGTCAACGGCTTCTCCGACCAGAAGAAGATGCTGTTCCTGAAGTAAGGACACGCGGCGAGCCGGCGAAACCTGTCCCAGGTTTTCCGGGTCAAAGTCAGATTGTTACAAGCCTCGCGAACCCCGCGAGGCTTGTATTTTTCAGAGCGTGTCCGTATCTTAGGCGTGACTGCCTGGCCCCTCAAACAGGTACGAAAGCGGAAATTAGCCTGACCTATCCCCGACTATGAGTATTGTATTCCACGGATCTCCGGACCCCAGCCTTGGTGTTGAAATTGAGCTGTCCATTATTGACGCCAAGACTGGAAAAATGATGAACGGAGCTCCGGCGATTTTGGAGAGCCTCGGCAGCGACTGCGAATATGCCAAGCCGGAGCTATTGGAGACGATTATTGAAGTCATTTCCAAGCCGTGTAAGACAGTCAGTCAAGTGCGAGATGACCTTGTACCGAAATTGCGCAGAGTGCAAGAAGCTTCGCTGGCTCTGGGCTACACAACTACGTTTGTTGGAACGCATCCGACGGCCACATGGAGTGAGCAGCGGATAACCAAGAACGAACGCTATCAGGAGTTTGTTCGCCGCATGCAGTGGCCTGTCCGTCGGGCGATGATTATGGGCCTGCACGTGCACGTAGGCGTGGGATCAGGCGAGAAAGCCATTGCATTCGTGAATGCGATTTCCACGTTTCTGCCACACTTTTTGGC
>CAZVXJ010000169.1:0-7386 GCA_964631675.1 uncultured Alphaproteobacteria bacterium | reverse complement strand
CATGTGATGAAGAGAATTTTGGTAGTTTGTACGCTGCTGGCTTGTTGTTGTAGCCTCTTAGCAGCAACCGCGCGTCCGATCAAGAATCTGACGTCGAAAGACATCAAGCTGGCGAATCTCGAAATTATCGCCGCGAAAAAAGCAGCGGGCACCCTCAATCTTAATGATCCGATGTACGTGAGCATTAACGAGGAAGATGCCCGCAATTTTGTGGCTCCCCGCCGCGATGAGAACCTTGATCAAGGTCATGATGTCTGCCCGGCGACCGTTATCGGTTCGCTGAACTTCACCGACACCGGTTCGAATGTCGGTGCGACGAACGACGTTCCCGGCCACTACGGCGAGACCAGCAGCGCGCAAGTGATCTATCAGCTCACCGCAACTTCTGCGAACGTCATCACGGTGAGTCTTTGCGGCTCGGGCTATGATACAGAAATCGTCGTCCATAGCGGCGCCGCCTGCCCCGGTGCATATTTGACCTCGAATGACGATTGGTGCGGCCTTCAGAGCGAACTCAGCTTCACCCCGACCGTGGGTGAAACCTATTACATTTTTGTCGGCGGCTTCTTCGGCGCCACTGGCAGCTACGTCCTGAACGTCTCGCAAGCCGGTGGCTATGTGGCTGACGGCAGCTTGGCCGCTCCCGGCACCTTCACCGGCAACACCTGCGGCGCAGGCAACGACTGTGGGCTGCGTGGATCCGTAGATCTGATCGTCGCGGTTTCCATCCCGGCTGCCGGAAGCTGGAGCTTCAGCCTTTGCAACGAAGGTATCGCATTCTGGGATTCCTACATCTATATCGGGACCGGCCCCTGCACGAACGACGTCTGGTCGCAGGATGATGGCGGTTGCGGACCGAACAACTACTTCCTCTCCCTGACCCCCTGCCTCACGCTGGAGGCCCGCACCTACTACGTGACTATCGAAGGATACAGTACGTCCGATTGCGGCGACGTGACAATGCTTGTTGAGAACTGCAACCCGCCGGTCTACGGTCGTTGCTGCTACAACAATGGCTTGAGCTGTGTCGACGGCATCTTGCAGGATGATTGTTTTGATTTCTATGGCTCGGAGGATTGGGCAGCCAACGAAACCTGCACCACCCTGCCTTGCGTACCGCCGCCCTGCGTTCCGGACTACGCTGTTACGGCTCCGGTAGTTCGCCCGGACAACACCTGCAACGCAGACAATAGCTGCGGCAATGTCACCCCCGACCACATCGTCGAAGTGACCATTCCGTACAGCGGCAGCTGGCAGATTCAGCTCTGCGACGAAGGCGTTCCGTTCTGGGATTCGTGGATGTGCCTCGGCACGACCTGCTGCAGCAGTGACATTTGGTGCCAGGACGACGGCGGTTGCGGACCGGTCAACTTCTATTTGACCAAGTTCCCCTGCCTCGACCTTGCAGCGGGTACCTATTACCTGACGATCGAAGGCCTGTACAGTGGTCAGTGCGGTGGCTACACGCTCGATATTCACGAGTGCTGCAATGCCAGTTCTTATGTGATCGATGCCAGCTTCGGTGTGCCGCAGTATCTCTGCGCCGACCTTTGCGCAGGACAAACTTCCTACCTTGGTATCTATGGAGGCACGCCCAATGCACAACCGATTATCACGGCTCAGCCGGGATGCAGTCCGCTGACGACTCATTGTGATACCGAGTGCCGTCCGTCCACCTACTTCGAGCACGGCGCATGGTTCTATGAGCAAGGCTACTGGGTGACCAGCTTGTTCGGCAACGGCTGCGTCTGCATCACGCTGGAAGGCTTTGAGGCTGCAGAGCTTCAGTCCTTCACGGCAACGCCGCGCGATCGTTCAGTTGAACTGAATTGGACGACTGCCTCTGAAAGCAGCAACGACCGTTTTGAAATCGTTCGTGACGGTAACATGGTGGGCGTGGTTGCCTCAGCTGGCGAGACCAGCACGGGCCACACCTACTCGTGGGTAGACAACAGCGTCGTCAACGGCCGCGAATATAGCTATGCGCTCGTCGCTGTGGACGTCAACGGCGAGCGTACCGAACTGAGCACAGTGAATTCGACTCCGGTGGCCGGTGCGGCTGTCGTGACCGAGTACTCCTTGCTGCAGAACTTCCCCAACCCGTTCAACCCCGAAACCTCGATCATGTTCGACCTGGTGGAAGCCGGCAGCGTGAAGCTGACGGTCACAAACCTGCTCGGTCAGACCGTGGCAACTCTGGTCAACGGCAGTATGGAAGCCGGTCGTCATACGGTGAACTTCAATGCCAACGAACTCACCTCGGGTGTGTATCTCTACAGCCTCGAAGTGAATGGTTTCTCGGCACAGAAGAAGATGATTCTGATGAAGTAAACGGGTTTGTCAGCATTGGTCAAACGATGCTGGTATGAACAACCCTCGTCAAGTGGCCGCTCGCAAGAGCGGCCACTTCCGTTTAGGAACGTGTATGATGCAGTAGTTCAGTTCGATACCGATTCCTCTGTCCTGCCGGGTCCGGCCCGACTCGAGCTTGAACACTTAACTCAATAGAAAATGATGCGTTTGCGCTTCAGCTGGAGCGAGCAATGCCTCCCAAGAGGAGGCACAAATCTACTCATGGGTCACCACTAATCACCTGAACTTGGTCCCATGTCCCTGCTTATCTCATAAAAACAGTTGATTGCGCCTGTTCTTCTACGGACTGCCCTTGCCGTGACAATTTATAACAAGGTGCCAAAATGGTTGACATGGCCATGAATTATAGTTATCATACCTACCAATCTTGATAGGCCTTATAACCAGGAATGATAACCCCCTAACTCACGTGAGGAGTCGCAGGATGAAAAGAATGTTAAGCGTATGTATTTTGGCGGCGTGTTGTTGCAGTTTCGCCTTTGCGAATGCTGACCTCGGCACGGTTGCCAACATGCCGAAGAGCGCGGGAACGGCTGTCACAGCCACCGCAAAAGTCGATCTCGACCACATGACGGTTGAGAAGGCCTTGATTTATGTTACGGATATGCAAAGAAATGGAACGCTGAATGAGACTGACCCAGTCTATCTTTGGCTGAAGAATGAATCGCTGATCCGCGACAGCCGCAACGGCGGTTCGCGCCTCGATCAGGGCAACGACAACTGCCCCGCGGTCATCATTCCTTCGGCACCGTATTCGGATAATGGCTCAACCGTCGGCCTGGCCAACGACTTCACTTGTGCAGGCAACGTTTCACCCGACGTCGTGTACCAGTACACCGCGACGGCCGCCGGTCTTCACACCGTGCAGACCTGCGGCGGTACCACGAATTACGACACGCGTCTCGAAGTTCGCTCTGGAGCTTGCCCCGGTGCGGCTAATCTCTGCAACGACGACTACTGCGGACTGCAGTCGCGTATCGATGTCAACCTGAACATTGGCGACGTTATCACCATCGTAGTTGACGGCTACTCCTCCAACAGCGGAAACTACACCCTGTCATTGAGCGCTCCGCAGCCGATCGGCCGCTGCTGCTACAACAGTGGTTTTTCCTGCGTGGACGCCGTCACCCAATCCGACTGTCAGTCGATCTATGGAAGCAACGACTGGATCCAGGGTGCAAGCTGTACGAGCAACCCCTGCACACCGCCAGTATGCACGCCGGACTATGTGATTTCGCCGCCCTACAACCAGCAGAACAACACCTGCGGCGCCGGCGACGATTGCCCGAACGTCTATGACGGCGATCACATCTACCAGATCAACATCACAACAGCCGGTGATTACAACATTTGGCTGTGCGATGAATCCGGCGCTTTCTGGGATTCGTACATCTGCCTCGGCACCACTTGCTGCGGCTCGGAGATCATCTGCCGCGACGACGGCGGCTGCGGACCGAACAACTACTATCTATCGCGTATTGACTGTCTGCCGCTCGGAGTGGGTACCTACTACCTGGCGGTCGGCGGATTGTACAACGGTGCGTGTGGTGTCTATACACTGCAAGTGTTCCAGTGCACTCCCCCGGTTGGCCGTTGCTGCTACAGCGTCGGTTGCTCCCCGGCTTGTCAGGACGTGACACAGGCGGAGTGCGGAAGCCTTGGCGGATCTTGGGATCAGTTCTCTTCGTGCGCCTCGAACCCGTGCCCCGCTGGCGGCGGTTCGCTGCGTACGATTTATGTCCCGGTTCCGACCGGCCTCGGCGTCTCGATCGCCGTGGATTGCCGTGGTACCTTGATTTACAATAACTACGGCGAAGGCCTCATCCACAAAGTGGACGCCTTTGGTAACCCGGTTGCTGCACCGATTCCGATGATGGACGCCGCCGGTAATCTCATCCGTATCGATGAGTGGGGCTGGGATGAAGGCAATCAGCTGCTGTGGGGTGGTGAGCAAAACACCAACGCCATCTGGACGGTTGATCCTACTACGGGTTTGGCAACCTATAAGTTCGCCGGCTGCCCGGGTATTGGGCTCACGGACGGTTGCGATTTCGATCCGCATGACCAAACCATCTGGCATTCGCCGGACGTGAACCCGTCGGCTTGTCATTATGACCAGGGCGGACTTCTGCTGGGCAGCCTGACCGTTCTCGACGGTCTTGGTAATCCCGACGGTTCGCAGTCAGGTATCGAAGTCGGCGTTGGCAACACGATTTATGTGGGCCACAACGGCTTGGGTTACATTACTTGGAACGACAAGACCACCGGCGCCCGTCTCTCCATCCTCGCGGTGGTCGGCGGACGTGACGAAGGTCTGGCTTGCGACGCCATCAACTTCGCTCCGCAGAATGTGCTCTGGACGAAGGGCGCCTATGACGGTTCGTTAACTGCACTTTGCATTCCGGAAAGCTCTTGCGTTTGCGCCCAGCTTCCGGATACCTGCCAGTTCCCGTATGAGACGGTGGACATGGGCGATCTGCAACCGTGCAACTACCCGACCCTGCCGGCTAACCCGGGTCATGGTCTCTCCGGAATCGCGTGGCTTGGCCAGTGCGTGGATGGTGAGGCTGTTCCGAATATTCTCGATGCGGATGCTTGCGATGACGGCGTTCTTTACGTCGGTCTGCCCTGGATGCCCTGCACCGCCGAGCAGGTTCGTGTAACGGTTACCGCCGGTCCGGCCTATGGCCGCTATGAAGATTGCGGCGGCCGTCTGTACTTGAACGGCTGGAAGGACGGCAACGTTGACGGCGACTTCTGCGACGAAATCCCGTGCGGTCCCGCATTGGCTTCGGAGTGGATCGTTCGTGACGTGCTGGTTGTTCCGGGAGCTTGGAACTTCACCGTTCTGGATCCGGGCGTTCTGGATCATGGTGTCTATGACGGCGTGTTCCGCTGGAGATTGACGCACGAGCCGGTTGGCCGTTATGGTTACGGTCTTGACATTCCGGGCGTCTGCGGCGTTGGCTGTGGAACGTATGCCTTCAGCTACCTTGGTGAAGTCGAAGACTACATCATCGATGGCGGCCAGTTGTCGGCCGAATTGACCAGCTACCGTGCAATGCCAGGCAGCAACAGTGTGACCTTGCAGTGGACGACTGCTTCCGAAACCAACAACGACCGTTTCGAAATCCTGAAGAATGGAACGATGGTCGGCGAAGTGGCGGGTGCAGGTACGACTGCTGATCGTCATGACTACAGCTGGACGGATCGCGAAGCTGTCAATGGCACGACCTATACCTATTCGCTCGTCACTGTGGACGCTAGCGGCAACCGCGAAACGGTTGGAACCGTTGAAGCCACACCGAGCGCGACCAGTGCTGTGGTGTCTGAATACGCCCTGCACCAGAACTTCCCGAATCCGTTCAACCCCGAAACCTCGATCATGTTTGATCTCGTCGAGGCCGGCAACGTCAAGCTCAGCGTGATCAACGTTCTGGGTCAGTCGGTTGCCACGGTGGTCAACGGCAGAATGGAAGCCGGTCGTCACACTGTCAACTTCCGTGCCGGTGAACTGCCTTCAGGCGTGTATCTCTACACGATCGAAGTCAATGGATTCATGGCCCAGAAGAAGATGGTCTTGATGAAGTAATCGTCGGTTTCTAATTCCGACAATGCAAAGCCGCGCGAGGTGTTATGCCTCGCGCGGCTTTCTATTTGTCCGAGATTGGAGTTGACTTCCGGCCGGGGACTGCTTAAATTGAATGGAGCATTCTTTTGGAGACTCATATGAGATATCGCCAGACATTGTGTGTATTGTGTCGTCAAATTGGTTTCCTGACCCTCGCTATGGTGTTAGCTGAATTCTGCCATGCACGATCACCGCTCGATCAGGGCAACGACGGCTGCCCGGCCACGGTAATTTCGAGCTTGCCCTATTCCGACTCGGGAACGACGACGGGATTGACCCAGGACGCACCCAGCCCTGGATGTCCGGTCAGCGGTCCGGACGTGCTTTATCAGCTTGTGGCGACCGCCTCGACGTCGCACACATTTTCCCTTTGCGGTTCATCCTTTGACTGCGGGCTTGTGATTCGGACGGGCGGACCGTGTCCGGGAACGACCGAGATCGCATGCAATGACGATTTCTGCGGCACGAATTCACAGATCACCCTTCTGTTGAACTCCGGCCAAACCTATTGGATTGTTGTCAATGGATACGGCGGCGGATCCGGCAACTACACGCTCGCTGTAAGTTCACAGGTTGCTGTCAACGACTGTCCGGGTCATCTGATCAGTGCAATCCCTTTTACCGACACGGGAAACACCTGCATTGAGACCAATGATTTCATCAATTGTGTGGGTACAACCTCGCAGGACACGGTGTACCGGTATACGCCTGCGGTGAGCGGCGAGATTACCGTTTCACTTTGCAATTCAACCTTTGACACGGCGCTCGAAGTTCGCATGGATGGTAATTGCCCGGGCGACACTCCCTTGGCTTGCAACGACGACAACGGTCCTGCCTGCGCAGGACTTCCCAGCTCGATCCAGTTTGCTGCAACGGCTGGTACCACCTACTACTTCATTGTCCACGGGTACGCCAATTCCTGCGGCGATTACTCGCTCTATGTGGGGCGGCCTCCATCAGCGGGTCGCTGCTGCTACAACAATGGGAACAGCTGCAGTCAGGGAATCACCCAGGCGGAATGTGAAGAGCAACTTTTTGGACAGTTTGATCCCGATCTCGATTGTTCGACGCCCTGTCCCTGCGTATCCGCCACAGAGCTTCGCATAGGCCCCAGCAGCGGCGCAGGTGCTCAGCTAACCTGGCTCACGCACTCGAACGGCGAAGATCAGGTGTGGAGCACAACATATTACAACAATGACGGCAACCCGAACGGCGGGCTGGACACGATGTGGACGATGCGATACTCCATCGCCGTTTCACCGGGCGCGCAATCGTGGATTGACACGGGAATCTCTTCAAACCGCTATCGCAATTACGTCGTCGTACACATCTGCCCGTGAGCGTCAGGTCCAGGGCGCTGAGGCTGGGGTCACCGTACTCCA
>CAZVXJ010000168.1:0-7408 GCA_964631675.1 uncultured Alphaproteobacteria bacterium | reverse complement strand
GTTTGCAGGAATTCCCGCATATTCAGGCCGTCTATTCCGATCCTATCTACGGTGGTAATGTCCAAGTGTTTGCTGTGGACCCGCAGGACCCCTATTCCGTCCTCGCGCAGTACCGCGAGAATCACAGTGATCTGGGATTGACCTTCCCGCTGCTCTGGGCAAATGAGCCCGTTCGTCAGGCGTATGGAGTTCAGCTATATCCCACTAATTTCGTTCTTGACAAGACTGGAAAAATAAGATATCGTATCGGAACTCTCACCGAAAGTGTCCTGCGAGAGGCCGTTGAAGCACTGCTCGCCGAGGAATAACACCAAAGCCACGGAGCCCATCATGTACAACCTATTGCGGAGTTTACTTGTCTTTGTCCTGCTGTTTTGTGGTGAGACTGTCATTGGGCAAACATTTACGTTCACACTCTCTGAAACAACTATCCACTACTCGGATGTGAACCAGACGTATTACTATCACGGCTCTGTTTCGAACCTGCTCTCAGGCACGCGTACACTCGTCTACACACTCACACCGGTAAGTTATCCCGACAGTTCACGACAATCCGCAATCTGTACATTTCTGGGATGCTACCCGCCACGCTCGGGCGCCTTTACTATCGATCAGGAATATGAAGCGAGCCAGGTGGATGATTCTGTAAAATTCTATATCTATAATGCTCGCTGCGATTGGACGCCGGGTTGGTGCAGTCCGGTGGAGGCGCCCTTGGACGGCGATCAATCGTGCGATGTTTCTGTCCATTCGCTGGATAATCCAAGTGAGATTATCAGCTATCGTCTCAATCTGATTTTTAGTAACGGGGATGTTCGGGTAATTCCTACCCTGCACTCGGGCGATGTCGCGCTTGTGTCCAACTACCCGAATCCATTCAACGGTGAAACTACGATTCAATTTGAATTGTCGAACAACGGCTTCGTTGAATTGAACGTTTACGATGTACTTGGCCGGCACGTTGCTTCGCTTCTAAGTCACACACATTTTTCAGCCGGAGCATACGAAACAAATTGGAACGCGCGGGATGAAAGCGGTTCCGCTCTGCCGACGGGATCTTACCTTGTTGAGCTGAGATCCACAGACCAGTCAATTGTCCGTCCGATTTTTCTGATAAGATAGCCCTCAAACACAAGATTGCAACATGACTAAAGTTCTCGCACTACTTCTCGTCGTTTCAGCTTCTGTAATATCGGCTCAAGCCGATAGCCGCGATTGGTCGCTGAAAGATATGAACGGCGGTACGTACTCGCTGACGACCGATGCAGCAGGCGCTCCCACTCTGGTAGTATTCTGGGCCACTTGGTGTGTTCCATGCAAGAAGGAGATAAACGACCACCAGGCGCTATTGAATGAGTTTGTGACCAAGGGCGTCAAAGTGGTCCTTGTGAGCGAAGATAATCCCAAGAGTCAATCCAAGATAAAGCCGTTTATCGAGTCGAAAAGTTACACATGGCCAGTGCTGTTAGACCCGGACGGTGCTCTCCTGAAACAATACGGCGGTACTTCCATTCCTTACACGGTATTGGTCGACAAGAACGGAAACAGTGAAATGAAGATCCGTGGTGCGATATCGGACACGAAGGCATTGTCGAATAAGGTGAATGAGCTGTTGGGCAATTAGAGTGAGCAAGTCTTTCATTGTATTGACCTGTGCCGTCTTCTTTATGTTGGTTGCGGGCGCTGCCCTCGCCCAGGAAGACGAAGAAGGCGAAATCACTGTCGAAGGATCGAACATCCTGAAATTCGATGAGGGCGACGAAGTCGATGTTACAAGCCGGGCTGCCCATCCTGACAATCTGATTGCGCGGCACTACATCGAGAACAGGCTCAGACTCGACTTCTATCGCGGAAACCTGCATGTCGGTTCGCGACTACTCTACTTCAGGCCATCGGAGAACGACATCAATCAGTTTGGGCTTCAGGACGAGAGTCGAATCGATAAGCGCTTCGTTGAAGGCACTTTCAATCCCCTGAAGCTGCGATTCGGCCATTTCAGTGATCTATGGGGCAACGGACTCTCGTTCGCCTCTTATGAAAACCGTGAACTCTATTTCGACTCAGAGCTGGACGGAGTTCGTGCCCAGCTTGATGCCGGTCCGCTGACACTGGTCGGAATGCGCGGCAATTCGGCGGATGGATTGCTCGTAAAAAAGTCCGAGATTAGCGGTACTCGTTTGCAATTCAACGGGGAGACTGGTGCGCTGGGATTCAGCTATGTATTTAATGATAGTGGATACTATCCTGAAAGTCATGTCACCGGTCTTGACTTGAAATACAATCAAGGCATGGTTGGTCTGAACATCGAGCGTGCGTGGGATGAGACTTTTGGGGCAACCTCTTCAAGTGAAGGGCACGGAACCTACTTCAATCTCACACTCAGTAAGTGGGGGTGGAGTCTGCTTTCCGAGTACAAAGATTATGATTACACTTGGGAGCGCCCCTTTCAAAATCCTCCGGTTGTCTACCGGGAAATCGGTCCGCGACTGCTGCAGGGACGCGACCCTCACATTTCAACGATTCGAGGTGAAATCGGCTATCAACTTGAACTTTCAGGTTCACCTGTTGGAGGTACCTACGCCAGTCTGCACCATCATCTTGTAAGTCGCAGACCGGAACACCAGGGCGGTGTTCCGCGTCCCACATACCAGTTGAAGCATTCGCCCTACTGGGAGTGGTTTCTCAATGTTGAGCAGACTCTTCCTCACGGTCGAAACTTCATTGTGGAGCTTGGAATCAACGAGGAGGCAGCAGCGGCCTGGCTCGAGCGACAATGGGTACAGGGAATCTTCCGTACGCCTTATCGGGACACTCAGGAACTGGAATTCGAGATTGAGGTCATGACTCTGAAGGACCATTTGCGGGATGAGGAGAGTTTTCTGGATCAACTCTACTCCATCGCGTGGAACAGTCGCCGGTCACTCTCGTTGAATACGCAACTGCAGCTCACCGACGACGAAGAACTCAAGGACCGCGAGGGTGACTTCTGGCTTTCCGGCGAAGCCGCATATTCCATGGGGCAGGGCCGCCATCGGATGATCGTCTTCTATGGACGCGAGAGGGGAGGGTTGAAGTGCTCTAACGGCGTCTGCAGACCGGTTCAGGCCTTTGAAGGCTTACGAATCACGCTTGAGACGTCACTGTAGAATCATTGGTGCCTGCGCAGGATCCTTATCGAGAGTTACCGTCAATCGAGTCGCTAAGACTCGATCCCGCTCTTTCAAAGTGGGCGGATAGAATCGCCCAGGAATTTCTCGTTGTGGTTATTCGAAATGCAGTGGCTCGTGCCCGTGATCGAATTGACCACGCGAATACATTACCCGTGCGGACTCGGATATTGGACGAGATTGAGTCCAAGCTAGTTGAACTGACAACACCAAGTCTTCGTCGTGTAATCAATGCAACGGGAGTTGTGCTTCATACGGGTCTTGGTCGTGCACCGCTTGCCTCGCACACCCACCCGTCCATCCTGGACGCGGCTGGCTACTGCAATCTGGAGATTGATCTCACCTCTGGAGAAAGAGGTGATCGCCAAGCGCATGTTGATGAGCTTCTGTGCCTGATCAGCGGAGCAGCTTCGGCTCTAGTTGTTAACAACAATGCTGCCGCGCTCTACTTGACCTTGAATTCATTGGCCTATGGCAAGGAAGTCATTGTGTCGCGTGGGCAGCTCATTGAAATCGGTGGAAGTTTCAGGTTGCCGGATATCATGCAGAGAGCCGGTGTCAAGCTAGTCGAGGTTGGTACGACCAACCGTACCCGGATTGCAGACTATCGTGACGCAATCAATAAGAGAACAGCACTCTTGCTTCGAGCCTATCCGTCAAATTTCAGGATCGATGGATTTACCGAGAGTGTGAGCATAGACGAACTCGCAGGACTTAGTCGTGAATACGAGATTCCACTTGTTGATGACCTTGGTGGCGGGCTCATGTGGGATTGGACACGTTTCGGATTGCCGCATGAGCCCACTGTAAGGGAGAGCCTCCAGGCAGGGGCCGACCTGGTCTTGGTTTCAGGCGATAAGGCGCTTGGCGGACCTCAGGCAGGGATCATATTAGGTCACGGAACCGTCGTCAAAATCATCAAACGCGCGCCTCTGGCACGCGTTATGCGTCCCGAAAAATTGACGCTTGCTGCACTGGCCACTATACTGCAGAACTACTTGTTATCTGATGGACCCGCACAGCAGATTCCTGCCTGGCAGATGCTAACTGAACCCTTGAGTTCCGTTACAACGCGTGCTGGTCGTGTGCTGGAGCAGTTACGGCCTTTGGCTAACTGGGACATACTGGAAACACGGGGTTGCGAAAGTGAAACCGGTAGCGGGACCCTTCCAGCTGTAGCTATCCCGAGTTGTGCAATTCGCGCTCTGCCAAGCGGCGCCTCTGCGGCACGGTGGGCGAAGGCTCTGCGAAATAAGACTAGGGTCCCTGTAATTTCGACGGTTCGAGACGATTCGGTATGGTTTGATCTTAGAACCATACAATTAACTGATGAGCCAGTATTCATTGATTCTGTTCGTGAGTCCTTGCCCAGATCCTAGACGTAATGATGGCACACATCACGCTAGCCCTCATAGTTCTTCTGTTTGCTTCAGGCGCACAGTCGACGGAAGTCGAGTGGGTCGAAGTGGACGGCGCCATTGGACCCGTAGCCCACAAGGTTATCAGCGAAGCGCTTGAGCGCGCTGAGCAGAGTAGGGTGGAAGCGCTTGTCATTGCGCTGGACACGCCCGGAGGTCTGCTGCAAACTACCCGAATGATCTGTAAGGACATTCTCGCCGCGAAAGTTCCTGTCGTTGTTTATGTCTCGCCGTCGGGCGCACGTGCTGGATCGGCCGGAGTGTTTCTGACACTCGCATCTCATGTGGCCGCAATGGCCCCCGGAACGAATATCGGCGCGGCCCACCCTGTTGGTATTGGGGGACAGCAGAACGCTGATACCTCAACGGTGATGGAGGGAAAAATTACCAACGATGCGGCTGCATTTGCACGAACTCTAGCAGAACAGCGGCATCGCAACGTCGAGTGGGCGGAGCGCGCTGTCCGCGAAAGCATTTCCGCAACCGATCGTGAGGCGCTCGAAGCTGGAGTAATTGATTTGATCTGCTCCAGCAGAGATTCGATTCTATTGGCGTTGGACGGCCGGGTTGTAGTCTTGAACGGTCAATCGCATACCCTGAGAACCGCAGGCGCCACCGTTCATGAAGTCCCGATGTCATGGCGGCTCAAGATTCTGAGCCTCATTGCGGATCCGAACATTGCCTATATTCTGCTGATGCTTGGCATCTACGGGCTGTTTTTCGAGTTGTACAATCCGGGAGTCGTACTTCCGGGCGTGGTTGGAGGGCTGTCGCTCATTCTCGCACTTTTCTCCCTACAGCTGCTGCCATTTACTTGTGCAGGGTTGCTCTTGATCGGGCTCGGGATCCTGTTGTTCGCATTGGAGGTCAAGATTGCGAGCTATGGCCTGCTCTCAGTCGGTGGTATTATCGCACTTCTATTGGGATCATTCATGTTGTTTGATCCCGTTGATACCGGTATTCGCGTGGATTGGACACTAATAATTCCCTTCACTCTTGTAACTGCCGCTTTCTTCCTCTTTGTTGTAGGTGCAGGATTGCGCGCCCAGAGGAGAAAAGTGGTTACCGGTCAGGAAGGACTGGTTGGAGAGTCAGGTACAATCATCAGTACGATTGGCGGTGGCCTGAAGATTCAAGTTCACGGAGAACTATGGGAGGCGCAGTCTTCAAAGGTGATTCAGGTGGGTCAGCGCGCTCGTGTGGTTGCTGTAAAGGGAATGCGCCTTACTATCGAACCTGAGTAATAGTGTGTTTCTGCTTAGGACGAATTCTCGCATTTTACTGCCCGGCGAATAGTATCGAATTCCCGGACAAGAAACGGAACATATCATGTTTCCCCTAGTACCATTTGGCGCCTTTGTTCTCGTCTTCGTTATCTTCTTGCTGGCGACTTCGTTGCGCGTGTTGAACGAGTATGAGCGAGGTGTTATTTTCCGGCTTGGACGTGCAATTGGAGTAAAAGGTCCCGGACTTATTATCCTAATCCCGCTGGTCGACCGCATGGTGCGAGTGAGCCTGCGAACAGTTGTTCTCGACGTCCCGCCGCAGGACATCATTACTCGGGATAACGTATCTCTTCAAGTCAGTGCTGTAGTATATTTTCGCGTGATGGCACCGGATCGAGCAGTCATTGACGTGGAAAACTACTTGTTTGCCACAAGTCAGTTGTCGCAAACCACTTTGCGCAGCATCATTGGCAGGGCAGATCTAGATGAGCTCCTCTCAAATCGTGAAAAATTCAATGAAGAGCTCCAGAGTATCATCGACAGCCAGACAGAGCCATGGGGAGTTAAAGTGTCCATGGTGGAAGTGAAGCATGTCGATCTTCCACAGGAAATGAAGCGCGCAATGGCTAAACAGGCCGAGGCCGAGCGAGAGCGGCGCGCAAAGGTGATCTCTGCTGAAGGCGAACGTCAAGCTGCAAGCGTGTTGGCGGAAGCAGCCGCTACCATGGAGAAGCACCCAATCTCTCTACAATTGCGGTACTTGCAGACGCTCGTCGAGGTCGCATCAGAAAATAACTCAACCACGATTTTCCCGATACCGATGGACCTGTTGACGCCGTTTATGAAAAAAGTCGAGGCATCTAAGGCTTAATGGATTTTCGCTATTTTCATAGAAGCAAGCGGAGTTTGTCGCGGAGCGCCTCAGGGTCCGCGTTAAATGTGATCTTTACACTGCTCCGAGTCTTCGTGCCTCTGATCATAATAGCCGCAGTCGCTTATTATGCCGTAAACTACAACACGAGTCAGACTGGACAGCTCCGTGTGACTACCTCACAGCCGGGCGCGGAGATTCTGATCGGCGGTATCCAGACGGGTTTGAGGGCGGATACAACCATTTCGCTGCCCGTCGGCCGGCGGATGGTCAGCGTGCGGTCGGGCGACCTAATCTCTGATCCGGAGTTTGCCATTGTTCAGATTGGAGACGATTCGCTGACCCGGATCTCATTTCGATTCCGGGCGCCTGACCCGGAAAAATCGGCTGACTCCATTCCACGACGTGCCATCAGGCAGGAGATTTTTAGCACTGGGGAGCCAATTCACTCCATTCCGGCCGCTGTCTATCAGAAAGTGCGGCCCTTGGTAGATTACACTCGCCGTGAACCGCGGCGTACCACACCATCCGAGCAAGAAAAAATAGCTCAGGACGAGCATCCTGAAGAGACTCCCGAGCTTTCTGAAACAAACGCGAATCAAGAGAGTTATGTAGAAAATTACTCCGATCCCGTTGACGAATTTGCTCCACTGGAAGGAACTGAGATCAGCGTGACTTCAACTCCGGAAGGTGCTAGAATTTCCGTCAATGGTGCGGAAACTCCGC
>CAZVXJ010000167.1:0-7448 GCA_964631675.1 uncultured Alphaproteobacteria bacterium | reverse complement strand
GTGCTATGGGTATCAAGACTAAGGCCCCGATGGTGACAATTCTCTACCCGGAGCAGAAGCGAGACATTTCTCCGCGCTGGAGAGGACTGCATCGACTGATGCTTCGCCCGGACGGCGCGCCCCGTTGTGTTGCCTGCATGATGTGCGAGACTGCATGTCCCGACAAGTGCATCTACATTACGGCAGGGGAGTCGGTCGACGGGCGCGTTGAGAAGTATCCGGTCGCTTTTGAGATTGATTTGCTGCGTTGTTGCTTCTGCGGATTGTGTGTTGAGGCATGTCCCGAAGATGCGATTCGCATGGATACGGGTATCGTGGATTTGGGCGGATTCGGTCGCAAGGAATTTTATCTGGATAAGGAGTTTCTGCTCACCGTCCTCCCCGAACAGACCACACACGCACAGTATCCGGGCGAATTGGACGGCCGTCCGATGCATCGTGTGAACCTTCTCGCTATGGCGAAACAGCCTCACTGAGACCGTTGCGAGCGCACAGGTTACTTAATTTGGTCACGAATTGGGCGGCCGCGCGGGAAGACTCGTGCGGCTGTATTGCAACTTAGAGTCATTTTGAACCGGCTGAAAGCACTGTTCGGTATCAGCTACCCGATTGTTCAGGCTGGTATGGTTTGGGTGTCAGGCTGGAAACTGTGCACCGCGGTTTCAAACGCAGGAGCTCTCGGCATGATAGGCGCAGGCTCGATGAAACCCGACCTCCTAGCCCATCACATTGCGCGCTCGCAGGAAGCTCTCGGAGACAAGCCCTTCGCCGTCAACATTCCGCTTGAGCGAAAGGACTCTGCGGACTTGGTCGGTACATGTATTCAGGCACGAGTCAAGATCGTGTTCACGTCTGCCGGAAATCCTGGACTTTATACTGCTGAACTCAAGAGTGCTGGAATCACGGTTGCTCATGTGGTCCCAAGTCCTATACTTGCAAAGAAGGCCGAAGAGCGCGGAGTGGACGTCGTGGTTTGCGAAGGAACGGAAGCAGGGGGGCATAACGGCATTGACGAAATTCCCACCTTTGCGCTCGTACCGCTCGTATGTGATACGGTTTCGATTCCGGTAATTGCCGCCGGAGGCATCGTGGACGGGCGACACATGGCGGCTGCCCTGGCCCTTGGCGCAGAGGGTGTGCAAATCGGGACTCGCTTTGCTGCAACGATCGAATCATCAGCGCATCCGCGATTCAAACAAGCCATGCTGGACGCGGGTGACACCGATACGGTACTCACTCTAAAAAACGTTGTCCCCGTCAGAATGCTGAAATCGCCGTTTGCGTTAAGGTGCATTGAGAACGACAAGCGCGGTGCGAGCCGGGAGGAGAATATCGCACTGCTCGGTCACAAGCGTGAACAAACGGGCATGTTCGACGGCAACTGGGAAGAGGGACAATTTGAGGTTGGGATGGGTGTAGGTATGATCAAGGACATTCCTTCCGCAGAAACAGTTGTTTCTCGCATCATCTCGCAGTACAACGAAACGGTCGGCGTATTGAATCGCTTGTAGCAAGCAGATTGCGCAGACGGCAATATTTTAGCCAATATCACCAGCAATGAAACGGGAAGTCTTAGGCGGAAAGATACACAATGCGAAAGTCACGCAAGTTGACCTCGACTATGAGGGTTCTTGCGCGATTGATCAGGATTTGTTGGACGCGGCGAATATCTTGCCGTATGAACGTGTGCACGTATACAACTTGATGAACGCCGAGCGCTTTGACACCTATGCGATTCCGGCTAAGCGCGGCTCGCACACGATTGGGTTAAACGGTGCGGCTGCGCGCCTCGCTGCAAAGGGTGACCGCGTGATTATTGTTTCGTTCGTTCAGTTGGATGATGCCGAGAGGGAAACCTACCGCGCGCCCGTCGTTGTTCTGGACGAGCGCAATCGGATTGCTAAAAAACTTTCGCACTTGATCGGGAGAAAAAAGTGAAGATTTCCGCCGAATCGGGCCAGGTTGCCGCGAGTCACGCTGCCATTGCCGTGTGTCTGTTTGACGATGAGGTAAAAGCTCCAAAGCTCAACGCTCTCGGTCGCAGTTCTGCCAAAGCGGTGATGCAGCTCATTGCCGCATCGAAGTTCGCGGGCAAAAAGGGCGAAACGGTCGTGCATTTCAGCGATTCGGGTTCCGCGCCTGTGCTGATCCTGCAGGGGCTCGGGTCACGTAAACATTTCACGTGGCACGGGCTTAGACTTGCGGCGGGATCGTGTATTCGCGCGGCTCGAGGGACAGGTGTAAAGTCATTTGCACTCGCAAGTGAAGCGAAACTCTCCGAAGACTTGACCGCTGAAGGCGTTACACGTTCACTGGTCGATGGCCTCGTACTTGGTGCGTGGACATTTGAACACTACAAGTCCGGCGCAAACGGCAAGGATAAGAAAGAAATAGCATCCGTTGCGATCTACTATTCATCTCCTGAACGCAAGCGCGCAGCGGATAAAGTCATCTCGCCTGCTCAAATCAGCGCCGAGTGCACCTGCCTCGCTAGAGACTTGGGTACGCATCCGACAAATGTCATCACGATTGACCACCTGACGAAGAAGGCAAAGGAACTTTCCAAGTCGGGGATAAGAGTGTCCACTGTAGAGATGGCGGAGATGAAGCGGCTGGGAATGAACCTGTTTGTGGCGGTCGGCCAGGCCAGCGTGATGCCGCCGCGGCTTGTCATCATGGACTGGAATCCCCGGGGCGCGAAAAAGACCTACGCTTTGGTGGGCAAGGGGCTCATTTTTGACAGCGGTGGACTGAACATCAAGACCTCGATGATGGAGGAGATGAAGTCCGATATGTGCGGCGCGGCGGCGGTGCTTGCGGCCATGTACGGGGTGTCCAAGCTGAAACCCAACGTGCGAGTGATTGGCATGCTCGCCTGCGCGGAAAATTCCATCAGTGGAAATGCCTTTCGTCCGTCGGATATCTATACGGCGATGAACGGCAAGACGGTGGAGATTGGAAATACCGACGCAGAAGGCAGGCTCGTGCTCGCAGACGCGATGTGCTACGCAAACAAGAAGTTCAAGTTGAGCGGCATGATTGATGTGGCCACGCTCACCGGCGCGGCAAAGATTGCGCTCGGCAGTCACGCCGACTGCGTATTTACGAATAATGACAAGTTGCAGAATGCAATCTTGACGGCGTCGGAGCGCGCGGGCGAGCGCATGTGGCCCATGCCGCTCTACGACGAATATCTCGACGAAATGCGCAGCGCAGTGGCCGACCTGAACAATTCCGCCGGCGATCGTTGGGGTGGCGCGTGCCGTGCGGCGGCCTTTTTGCGCGAGTTCGTGGATGAAACGCCGTGGGTTCACATTGACATTGCTCCGACTTCCTTCCCCGGCCCCGCCTCTTCCATTCAACCCAAAATGACCGCCAGCGGCAGTGCGGTCAGGACCTTTTTGGAGTTTTTGAGAAGCGCGTAGTGCGGTAGAAGCAACGTGACTACACAAATCGTATGGAGATCTGAATGGGGCTATTTACGAAAAGCGTATCCATAGAGGTTAGAGACTTATTAACTACGGTACGTGACATGTTGCAAGGTGCAGTTGCGAACGAGAAGTTCTACCTTGTTTCTCCTTACCTCAAGCTCGATAGAATGACACGTGAAGTCATTGGCGAGGCTGCAGACAGGAATGTCAATGTGCGGTTGTTGCTGAGGAGCGGCGAGCGAATTGAAAACGATGATGCGCAATTTCTGGCGAATAGTAAGGTCGACGTGCGTACACATGAATACTTGCATGCGAAAGTTTATTGGTTTCCAGAGGCATGCGTAATTACAAGCTTGAACTTGTACGACACGTCCGACAGGCGAAATCGTGAAATTGGAGTAGTTCTTACATCAAGTTCTGACATTCGCGAGGTAGAAGGCATACTAGACGACTGGTGGAATAACAAATCACAAGTTGTTTCGAAAAGTGAGCTGATTAAGTTAGGAAAGCACCAGGCACCTGAAGTAGTAGTCAGTCGCAGTAAGTCAAGTGCAGATAGCAGCACGAGCAAAGGCTACTGCATCCGCTGCGGAAAGCAAAAAACTTACAACCCACAGTACCCGCACTGTGATGACTGCTACAAAGAGTGGTCGAAGTATAAGAATCCTGAATACGCCGAAAAGAAATGTCATCGATGCGGCGAGGCCAACAAGACTTCCAAAGATCATCCGCTCTGCCGCGATTGTTACAAACTCGATCCGTTTGACAAAGCTGCATCTCGCTCATAGACTATGTCCCACGACCGCGACACCTTCCCAGTTGACGTTTTGATTGTAGGCGCAGGACCCGCCGGGCTTGCGTGCGCTTATCATCTGAAGCGGCTGCTCGATCAGAAGAAGAGCGAAGGGAAGAAGTTCGGCGAGATCGAAATCATGGTGCTGGAAAAGGCGCGCGAAGTGGGTGCTCACAATCTTTCCGGCGCGGTGATGGACCCCAAAGGCATCAGCGAACTCATTCCCGATTGGAAAGAGCAGGGCTTCCCTGTCGAAAGCTGGTGCAAAAATGACGGTGTATACTATCTTACACAGTCAGGCAGGATCAAAGCTCCGTGGTGTCCGCCGCCGCTTCAAAATCACGGTTATCCCGTCGTCTCGGTCAACCGCGTGGTCAAGTGGCTGGCCGAGCAAGTGGAGGCTGCGGGTGTAACCATCGCGACCGAAACTCCCGCGCAAGAATTACTGTTTGACGGCACTCGTGTAACGGGCGTGCAGACCGGCGACAAAGGAATTGACAAGGCTGGCAACGCCAAGCGCAACTTTGAACCCGGCGCAAACATCGAAGCGAAAGTGACGGTGCTCACCGAAGGCACTCGCGGTTCGCTGACCAAAGTGGCTGTACAAAAGCTCTCGCTCCAGAACAAGAATCCGCAAGTCTATTGTCTGGGCGTGAAGGAAGTCTGGGAGATTCCGGCCGGACGGATTCCGCCCGGCACCGTCTATCATACACTCGGCTATCCACTTGGGAATGGTTTCGGCGGAAGCTGGATCTACACGATGCGGGACAACCTGCTGTCTATCGGCCTTGTGACGGACTTGAGCTACAAGAATCCGTATACCGATCCGCACTACAATTTTCAGAAATTTAAGTCGCACCCGTGGATTCGCTCGCTCCTGCAAGGCGGGAAGCTTGTCGGCTATGGCGCGAAGACGATTCCCGAAGGCGGCTGGTTCGCTATGCCCCGACCCTACGCGGACGGTCTGCTGATTGCGGGAGATTCCGGATCGTTTCTCAATGCCCAGCGACTCAAGGGCATTCACCTCGCCATCAAATCAGGAATGCTTGCGGCAGAGAGTATTTGCAATGGTCTCCTGATGGACGATTTCACTGCAGGTTCGCTGAAGAGCTTCAAGGAAAAAGTGGACGCGAGCTGGATCAAAGACGAACTCTGGGAAGTCCGCAATTTCCATCAAGCCTTCGAGAGCGGCGTGATGACGGGGATGATTCACGCCGGTGCACAGTTTTTTACCGGCGGTCGCGGCTTCACGGACGGCATGACGAGTCGCGAGAATCATACCGTGATGAATAAGTGGAAAGTACTGGGTCTGCCCGATCGCGATGAGGTGATTGCCAAACGCTTGCAGGAGTTTGACCGCGAGGTTACGTTTGACAAACTCAGCGACGTCTTCAAGAGCGGCACCACGCACGAAGAAGATCAACCTGTACATTTGCAAGTATTGGACACGGAAATCTGCCGCACGAAATGCCGCGAGGAGTACGGAAATCCCTGTCAGTTTTTCTGCCCGGCCAACGTATATGAAATGGTCCCCGATGAGGAGCGCGGGGGCGTGAAATTGCAGATTAACGCATCCAATTGCGTCCACTGCAAGACCTGCGACATCATGGATCCCTATGCAATCATCACTTGGGTTCCACCGGAAGGCGGCGGCGGTCCGGTATACACGGATTTGTAAGGGCATTGTACGATCTGCACAATCACGTGCTGCCGGGAGTTGACGACGGAGCTTCAGACATGCGTATGGCCCTGGCCATGTTGCGCCAGGCTGCGGCTCAGGGAATTACGCATGTAGCATGCACGCCCCACCTGAATGACCGAGCGACACCGGAGTTGGACCGACGATATCAGTCGGTCTTTCTCAACTTGGTCAATGAAGTGTCCCACAGCGGTCTCTCCATCTCGTTACAGCTTGGATCCGAGATCATGCTCGGATCAGAGCTCAAAGGAATCTTGTCGCTACAGGTTGCATCATTTGGCGGACAACAGCGCTACATCCTGCTGGAGTTTCCGGTATCCACTCCGCACGAAATTGCACTGAATGCCGTAAAAGCCGTTCGCAAATGGAATCACATACCGGTGCTTGCACACATAGAACGCTTTACGCAGGCCGTCAGAACTCTGGAACAGGCCAAGGCGCTGCGCGCCGCGGGTGCGGTACTATCTTTGGATGGTGGTTCGCTGATTGGCCAATTTGGTCCGACTATGGTCAAACGCGGTGAGACTCTCGTAAAGGAAGGATTTGTCGACATGATGATGAGCGACGCACACAATGATACGGACCAATCATTCTGCCAAAAACGCGCGTATGAGCGGGCCGCTGAACTGCTTGGCGAAGCGTCTGCACGCAAACTCGTTCTTGACAATCCGCAGAGGATTTGGGAGAATCAGCCGTGGCCGGAGTTAAGACCGGACAAGGAAAGCCTTTGAAAATCGGACACTACAAAATCTCTGTGATCGAAACCGGTGACTTCCGATTAGATGGCGGGGCAATGTTTGGTGTCGTTCCGAAGACGCTGTGGAGCAAGTCCTGCCCGTCAGACGAATTGAATCGAATCGGCATGACCGCCCGATGTCTGCTCGTAGAGTCGTCTGACCGGACAATTCTGGTGGATACCGGCATCGGAAACAAGGATGACGCCAAGTTTCATTCGATCTTCGCCGTAGATTTCCACGTGAATACGCTGGAGCGATCGCTCGCTGCCTGCGGCATTAGACCTGACCAGATTACAGATGTTGTACTGACGCACCTGCATTTTGACCACGCCGGTGGCTCCACAGTGAAACTCGGCAGCGAAGTTGTTCCTGCGTTTCCAAGCGCAAACTACTATGTCCAGAAGCGGCAGTATGAGCACGCGCTCACACGCAACGAACGCGACCGCGCGAGCTACATCGATCTAAACTATGTACCTTTGATGAGCGAACGCAGGCTTGAATTGCTCAACGGAGACGTGGAGTTGTTTCCGGGTTTCCAGATTCTGCTCTCGAACGGACATACTCCCGCTTTGCAAACCATCAAGATTTCAGACGGCACCACCACAGTGTGGTATCCAACGGATCTTGTTCCGCTTAATGCGCACATTCCTCTTCCCTACATCATGGGTTATGACTTGTGGCCGATGACTACTCTGGAAGATAAGAAGCATTACTTGTCTCGCGCGGCGGAGGAGGATTGGATTTTGTTTTTCGAGCATGACCCCGCGAACATTGCGTGCAAACTCAAG
>CAZVXJ010000166.1:0-7471 GCA_964631675.1 uncultured Alphaproteobacteria bacterium | reverse complement strand
TGAGTTGAAAATCTCGGCAATCCTGCTATATTGTGTGAACCTGCAGAATTATGCTGCCTGGATGCGTCTGAAAGTCGGAATCGGACTGAACTTTGTGCCGACATCATAAACATCGGCATGCTCGCGGGATTTCAGGAATCCCACGATGGCATAGGTTATTGGTGTGAATGCAATCTCAATGCTGCACTTGAACATGTAGTTGAATGCAATCATCAGCCACAAATCGTGTGCGGAAATCGTGCCGGCAAAAGCAATGGTCACAAAGACAAGAGTATCAACTGCCTGCCCAATCAAGGTTGAACCAATGGTGCGCGACCAAAGCCAACGGCCACGGGTGACAATCTTCATTTTTGCCAGCACGATCGAATTTGCAAATTCTCCGCAAAGGTAAGCCAGAAAACTCGCACCAACAATCCGCGGCACCACACCGAGAATCGATTGGAATGCTTCCTGGCCTGGCCAGATAGACGCAGGTGGCAGTGCAGTAACCGCCGCGAACGTCATCGCTGCAAGCGCGTTAGCAAAGAACCCCATCCATATCACACGCCGTGCTTTGGCATAGCCATAGACTTCTGTCAGGATATCACCAAAGATGTAGCTGAGCGGAAAAAGCAGTGTGCCCCCATCGAAAGGGAAGCCTGCAAATTCAACCAATTTCGTGGCGCAGATGTTCGAAATCAAGAGGACCGCGACGAACAATCCGACGATCCAATCGAAGTACTTCAGCGAAGTGGGCAGCTGCTTGGGGGTTTGTACAGGGGTTTCTTGCATGGGGAATACTGTTCGTTTCCACTTTCTCGGACGTAATACTTTGATAGCACGTTCTCAAGATAGGGCTTTTTGCTCAGAATTTCAAGACCCATGAGGACGTCCGATTCAATAGCGAAGACAGCTATCCGGGAGTTGGCGGCGGAACTCGGCCTTCGATCGGTTGGATTTGCCGAAGCAAAGCCTCCGGCACGTGGCGAGTTGTTGGTCAAGTGGCTGCGTGAAGGCAAGGCCGGCACGATGTCCTATCTGCACCGTCAGGCGGAACGCAAACTGAATCCTGCGAGGGTGTTGGCGGGGGCGAGATCTGTAATCGGCGTCGTGCAGCCATACTTTTCAGAGCCATTGCCCCATGAGATACGCACCGACCCTTCGCGGGGCTTGATCGCGTCGTATGCCTGGGGGCTGGACTATCATACTCTTTTGTTGGACAAGATCAAGAAAATTGCAGAACTGGTGGATCAGCTCTATCCCGGCAGCAGGAGCTACAGCGCAGTAGACACCGCGCCGATCATGGAGCGCGATCATGCCGAGCGCGCAGGACTGGGATTCATTGGAAAGAATACGATGCTCATCATGCCACGTTCCGGCTCTCTGAGTTTCCTGGGTGAAATTCTGACCACAGCAGAGATATCCGCAGACGAGCAGAGAGCCATGCCAACGTGCGGTTCATGCACAAGGTGTCTGGAGACTTGTCCAACGCATGCATTTCCGGCGGAGTATGTACTCGATTCGACACTTTGCATCTCGTATCTTACAATAGAGTTTCGTGGCATTATTCCCCGCGAATTGCGGGCAAAGATGGGGAATCACATTTTTGGCTGCGACGATTGTCAAACTTGCTGCCCGTGGAACATGCGATTTGCCGATAAGACGGAAGAACGTTTGTACTGGGCAGAGATCGATCGCAAGGCTCCCAAACTTGAAAGACTTGCGTCGATGAATGAAGCAGAATACCGCGAGATGTTCCGAGAAACGGCAATACTTCGTGCGTCTTTTACAAGTATGCAGCGAAATGTGGCGGTGGCTTTGGGTAACTGGAGAAGTGTCGACGCCTTGGAGAGCCTTTCGAGGCTGTCAGCAGCGCGATCAGAGATCGTCAGATCTCATGCGGCGTGGGCAATCGGTAATGTTGGAACAGCTACAGCAAAACAAATGCTGATGAACATGCAGCGATCGGAATCAGATCTGCGTGTGCAGGAGGAGATTCAGGCGGCCCTGAGCGGCGGACTATCGAGTTCCTAAGATCAACACACCATCATCCGTGAAAGTGGCGGTGGGCTTCGTTGCAGGCTCGACTGAATCGTTGAGCGTGCCATAGCCAATCTCTTCTTCGCTCATGCGCTGCATGGCATTGGCAAGGCTGTCCATTTCGCGGTTCTTTTGCTGGGCAAGAAGTTGAGCCGCAGCCGCAGCATTCTTCGCCCGCTGAATTGGGGATTCGAGTCGCGCACTGTCCGGGTTATAAGTCCCCATATCACGCTCTACTTCGTCCATTATAACATGCAAGTTCTCGGACTGTTCAGAAACCTGGGTCGAGAATAATCCCATATAGACCCAGCTTCCGGTGAGAGACATGCAGGATATGATCACTATGGTCCATACGTTTCGAGACATGGCTGCACCCCAATCTTCTAATAGCGCACTAGACAGACGACATGTGTTAATTTTCAACTCCGTAGATTGCAAACGGAGTGCCTGTCTGCACTTTCATTGCCGGGCAAGGAATTCTCTTCAAGGATTGTGGGAGACGGTGCTGTAGCCATTGAATGATGCACTATTTCGTGTGGATTTGAACCGGTGTTAGTTGCATTTCTTGGAGTGGTGGAACTCAAGTCTCTCCAGCGAGTGTAAGTTTCTTTCAGGAGTGCGCTGTCATAGGACTTGCCGTGAACAGGCCGAGGACAAACCTCATGCTGCAAATGAGAAACAGGTAGGAAAAACTTTGTGAACTCTAACACTTCCATAAGTCGTATGCTATCCGGTCAATTCCGGACATCGAGCTGGCTATTGTTTGTGATTCTGGCCTGGCAAATTCAGGCTTCACGCGCTGAATACACAAATCTTGACCCTCTGGCTGCCCAGCAGCTGCCACTTTTGAGTCGTTACGAGGACGCTTCATCGGCAGTCATATTTCTAGAGGAGAAACACTGGTTGGGACCGACTGGTATTCAAGCGGAGGACTTGCACATCTTTCGATTCATCGGAGATCCTGCGGAGGCCGGCCAATGGGATACGGTGCGGGTTCCGTTCGTAAAGGGGCGGGATACGATGACGGTTTATGTTTCGAGCGTACTGAATGCCGATGGCGAACAACTTGATCCTGATCCGTTCACCGGATTCCGCCTGGAAACACCGGTCTCACTTCGCGACGCAAGTGATTTTGCCGCTTTTCAAGAGCACGTCATCGCACTGCCACCATTGAAGAAAGGTTCGATCATTGAAGTCAAATTCCGAAGAATTACCAAGCAGCCTCTTTTGTGGTGGCAAAGCGGACGGGTCAGTCTATCGCTCAACGAACCAATTCTGAGCCATATTATCATGGTCAAGGTTCCGGAAGGCGATACCACAAACTACGCCTACATCGGTGAAGCACCCGCGCAGAAGGTTGACTCGAATTTTGTCTGGTGGTTCGCGGGCGACCAACCCGCGGCCGACAGCGGTTCCATGCACGGAGAGCTGGTGTACAGTTCGTTGGATGATTGGCAGCCGATCATTGATACTTTGCGGAATCGTGTCGAGCAGTTTGCAGAGTCAGCGGGCCGGATGCCGGATAAACTGCGAAAAGATCTGGAACGAAAACGTGATACCAACGGCAAGCTGAAGCACCTGCGCGAGTGGATAGGCAAAAACTTTCGTCCAGTAGACTACTGGAGTAACATCGACTTTGTCTTCACGCACCGCCCGCTCTCTCGGGTGGTCGAAACAGGGTACGGAAATCGATTTGAGCTCGCTAACCTGTTCTGCGAGTACGCTGCCCAGGCAGGGCTGGCGTGTGATCCAGTCATCCTGTTTGCCGGGGATCCGAAGCTGCCCGACCTATCGGGAACAAAAGACATCATCGTTCGCGTGACCGATGAGAAAGGCAGTCTGTATCTTTCGCTTTGGGAAGAGCGGACGATCAGCGAGTCCTGGCTGTTGGTATTGGGCCTTGACGTCGCGGGACCTGTACTTGCACCGTAGGTAGAGGTCAAGTCGCATATGCATGAGTGTGAAGCGGGCAGGTTCGAATGAACCTGCCCGCTTCACATTACAGGGATGGATGGGAATGAAACTACTCGGCGACAGAGCGCACAATGTAGTGAAGCAGCAGAGGGGGTGCACCCACAGCACCGACGTCTAGAAACGAGGTGCCGGTGCTTTGACCTTCCAGCGTAGTGAACGGACCGGCCGCAGTCGGGGCACTGTACACCCGATAGAGCGGCGCTCCCAGATTGTTCCAATCGAGACGGATGTCATTTCCAATTCGACGGATCACGACGGTTGGCGGCACAAGCGGGAATCCCTGAGCGCGAATCAGGCGATTACCCGGATACGCATTGGGGTTAATCAGATCATCTTCGCTGATCCACTCATCTTCGCACGTATCATAAAAATAGGAGCGGTGTGCGTTAGCTCCATTCGAATCACGCCCAAACGCTTCAATTTTTCCAATCTGTTCATTGGAGACTGCGACGTAGAACTCGGGTGCATTAATCTGAAGCGGCTGTCCCAAATCATCATGCAGAACGATTTGCGCCCAGTTGGTACCGGGAGGAGTGCCGCCCACATCATTGCCGATCGATCCGGTGATGCCGTCCTGCACCAGCAAACCAGGCAATCCTCCCGCGCCGTCGGCGAGGTAGACTGCAAAATAGACTTGAGTGTGCACCGATGAAGGAATTGTGCGGGCGGCGGCAAATCGAGCACCACACAATACGAACGGGTATTGCACGGGACCAAACTTCACGGCCCACAGAATGCCGACTCCTGCATCATCGCCGGGATAATTATAGCTCTCTGCGCTGCCATCATCGTAGGCCAGTTCCGTTGCGCACAGATCGTCAACATCAAAAGAGTAGAGGCTTGCGGGCGCACCGGCCGGAACAAGTGTGGTTAGGCCCAGATTATCTGCAGCGCGCACGTAGTACTCATAGGATCCGGCCGCGAGTCCCGCGAGGCTCGCGCTGTACTCTTGTGGATTGCCGGTGGCAGTAAGATTTGTTGAGTCGAAAGAGCCTGCGCCGACGAGCCGGCGAAACATCTTGATGCTGGCAATCGCAGCCGCAGGTTCAGTATCGCTGGCAAGAGCTGTAATCACACCCGAGCCCGGTGCAAAGTCATCAAGTGGATCGTGTGTCAAAACCGGCGGTGCATTTGGCGGAGCAACCGGTCTGGCTGAATCTGCGTTGGAAAATGCGCTCTCATTGGGACCGGAAAATACTGCCTTAGCCTTGTACCAGTATTCGCTGCCATTGCTGACAGCCAAATCCGTATAATTTAGAGTGGGATGCACGATCGGAGCCAATAAGGCATAGGCACCGAATTGACCCGTCGTGGAACGGTACAAGTCGTATCGGATCGGAGTGCCGGATACAGGAGCTTGCCAGGAAACCGGAACTTGCGCGTTCAAGCCCCCTTGGGCAAGCAGATTTTGGGGCGGGTTGTATGCAATTACAGGTGTCGCGGACGCGGCATTAGAGAAATCGCTTTGCCCGTTGGTATACACCGCCTTCACTTTGTACCAGTAGGTCACTCCGCCTGTAACGGCGTTGTCATTGTAGCTCGTCGTCGCCGAATTGCCGATGACTGAATATACACCGAATTGGCCGGTAGTTGAGCGGTGGACATCGTAGCTATTAGGGGTCCGCCACGGCACGCTCCATGTCAGAGGCACATTGACAAGTCCACTGGTGGCTGCAAGATTCGAGGCAGGTCCGAAGACATACCGTACAGCATCATTGGCGTTGATGCGGCCCCATCCCATATACTGATCCCATCCGGCAACGTCTTCGCCGGCGGCACCGACAAGATCATCAGCGGTGGTTTGCAAAATATTCTGTACCTGTGCAGGCGTCAGTGAGGGATCAACTGCGTAAATCAGTGCACATACACCCGCTGCGATCGGGCAGGCCGCAGAGGTTCCGCCAAAACCCGGATCATAGTCATTGTTCGAGTAACCGTCCGTTCCGGTCATGTCGATGGTGTACGTATTGTTGCCGGCAGCAACCACATCGAGCTGTGACCCGAAGTTTGATCCTTGTCCAAAACCCCAATCGCCCGGATCACAACGGTCATCGGACTCGTTCGTCGCACCAATCGCCATGACAGACGTTTGTGTTGCCGGCCACTGCACGGACGTGTTGCCGTTACCGGAGGAAAACAGAATTAACAGCCCTGCATTGCGGGCATTTGTCATCGCCGTGTTGACGGCACCTGACGCGGCGCCTCCTCCCCATGAATTGGACATCACGCGAGAGCTGTCACGCGAGTAGTTGATGCAGTTGATGATCCACGTATCGTTCGTTTGAATCGAATTTCCGCCGACGATATATCCCATTTTCGCCCCGAGCAGCCTGCAATTGTAGCCGGCTCCAGCCACGCCGACCGAATTGTTGGTCTCAGCGCAAGCGAGCCCGGCGCAGCATGTGCCATGTCCGTCATCACCGGTCTCGGGATTCGGATTGTTGTCACTCTCTACGGCATCATATCCCGGATTGATCTTATCGTTGATATCAGGATGGGTTATCTGCACACCGACATCGCAGATTGAAACATCGATTGTACTCTGGCCCGTCGTGTAACTCCAGGCTTCCGGTGCATCTATGTCGGCATCACTGGCCTGATTCAAAAACCACTGACTGTTGTAAAAGGTGTCGTTAGTATGCGCGGCGACAGTTCGATTAAAGTCCGGACATGCCCATACAATCCCCGGTTCGCTCATCAATTCGCGGCATAGGTCAAGCACAACCATTCCCGAACCCGAAGGTCGGACCGCCCAGATCATATCACTGGACCAATCATCACAGTCTTTCACATCAGAAAGATGGTACTTATCCTGCAATGCCAGACGAGAAAAGTTATTCAGTGACTCCTCGAATTGAATGTAGAGTCTCGGACCCGCAACATGTTCCTGGCCATCATACATCAGAACCGGCGCGGCCCATCGGACCGCGGGCGTTTTCTCCAATGCTTCAACTGTTGCGGTGACTTGATCCTCCGACGCATCGTCGTGCATGGAGACAAGGGTCATTCCGAGTGCCGGAGCTTCGCGTTCAATCTCACCGTTTGCCGTGAACGGCAGAGATGAGAGCAATTGTCTGCGCTCTGCGGAAGAGATGAACGGGTCAAATCCGACAGCAATCTTTTTGAGATTGAGATCGAAGTAGATCGTCTCACCGTCCGTAACAATCGAGTATGTTTGCGGTCCACCAAAAGCAGCATTGGCGGTGAACATGAACAGCACCACTGAAAAAGAAACCAGTCTCCACTTCATCAGACTTTCCTCATCGATTCACTAAACTACCAATAAACAAATACTAACAAGACCTGCGCGGCTATGCAGGTCGAGAGGCTATAATATAAGGTGAGAATCACGTTCAGGCAATGCCTGGCAGAAAAAATGTTCGTGTTGCGGTCGCTGGTAGGAAACTATAGCATCCCCGATACTTGAAACCGGAGAGAATTTTGCCCGTTGCGGACCGGCAGGGAGGTCCTCGAGTTA
>CAZVXJ010000165.1:0-7482 GCA_964631675.1 uncultured Alphaproteobacteria bacterium | reverse complement strand
CTTGAAACTCGAAGTACCGTCCGATGCATGGGACTGGGGGAGGGCCTTTCTAACGGAGTCGAAAGTCAGCGCACCATATGTGATGTTTTGTCCCGGTGCGAAGCACTTCACGAAACGATGGCCATTGGATCGATGGGGAGGACTTTACGCGGAGTTGTCGGCGATTGACCAGCCGGTTATCGTTGCGCTTGCAGGCAATGAAGCTGAACTTGAGGCGGCACTTCGACCACTGATGCCCAATGCGACTTTTCTGATCGGCGAAACGATCGACAGGGTCGCCGCAGTAATGGGAATGTCCAGCGCTGTTGTGGCAAATGACTCCGGGTTGATGCATCTTGCTGCCGGTCTGGGGATACCTGTTGTCGCCATTTTCGGTCCAACTGTTGAGTCATTTGGATTCTTCCCATTTAGGGCAAGATCTATGGTTGTTCAGAATGACTTGACCTGTCGGCCCTGTACCGCCTTCGGTGGTTCCAAGTGTCCCAAAACTCATTTTCGATGCATGCGTGACACCACCGTGGATCGTGTGATGGCCGCAGTTAATCGAGTCATGTTCCGTCCGGACGACGGGCCGCATGAGTGACCTGATTTACAGAGTTGGTTACAGATGTCTGGTCCTTCCTGTGCTGCGGGGAGGATTTCAACTTTCTGTACTCTTTTTTGAAAAGAGTCGACAGGCCATCCGGGGCAGAAAGGGGTTAACCGCCAGAGTGCGCGATTTTCGCTCAAGGTACCCAGATGACCCGATTCTTCTGTTGCACTGCGCCTCGGCCGGAGAACTGGAGTCTCTGAAGCCCATCGTTGCCCGGCTCAATCGAAGCAAGATGAGAGTCGCAATCTCTTTCTTCTCACCTTCGGCTGAACATGCCGCGAAGCAGTATTCGTCTGTCGATTTTGTGGATTACTCTCCGTTGGACGATTCTACGTCGGTGAATGCATACTTGGAAGCAATGAAACCGGACGCAATTGCCATTTCGAAGCACGACGTGTGGCCGAATTTTATCTGGTCGGCTTGCGACCGGGATATACCCGTCGTACTTATCAATGGTAATTTCCCGCCCAATTCTCTCAGACTTCATCCGCTGAGTGCAGGGTTTCATCGTTCAATCTACTCACGGCTGTTAGAGATTCAGACGGTATCTGATGGCGATGCAAATCGCATACGAACAATGTTAAACGGGTCTGCAAACGTCGTTTCAGTCGGCGATTCAAGATTTGACCAGGTAAAGTCTCGTATCGCAGAACAAAGATCCGTTCCCGGCCAAATCGAGGAATTTTGTGATCAACACACTGTGATGGTGGCAGGTAGCACTCATCCGCGAGACGAAGTGCTGCTGTTCCAGGCATTGCCAGAGTTGTTTGACTTGCACGGGGGAATGAAAGTGCTGATAGTCCCTCACGATCCTTCGCAAGCAGCCGACTTGCGGGTGCGCCGACTCGCATTGCGATACGGCCTGCAAGTTATAGATATTGATAACAAACTTCCTCCTGCTTCATCGGCCGGAATATTGCTTGTGAATCGCAAAGGTATGCTTGCAGACCTCTATCGTTTCGGCCACTTGGCGTTCGTGGGGGGCGGATTTGACAAAGGTGTGCACAGTGTAATTGAGCCTATGGCCGCGGGCCTTCCTGTCATCTGTGGTCCAAGAATCAGCGTATCTAATGAGGCGCAGGAGGCACGTGTTAATGGAATATTGCGTGTCGCGCGTGACACTGTCGAATTGAAACTTGCTGTGCGCGAGTGGTTGGCAACGCCGATGTCGCTTGAAGGAGCCAAGAATAGTGCACAGCAATTTGTCACTGAGCGCTGCGGTGCCGCAGACACCATAGCTGAGCGCTTGCAGGAAATGTTGCTTGAGTCGATTGCACGCTGAAGGCATCTCTTTCGCCCATCCTGGTCTGCCCGCACTCTTGGATGGTGTATCTCTTACTCTGGAAAGAGGTGAGTGCATTGTACTTATTGGCGAAAATGCCAGTGGAAAGTCCACGTTACTGCGCCTGTTGGCAGGATTGATTCAGCCAGACTCTGGATTTGTATCGATTGACAATCGCACAGAGATCACGTTGGCACATGAAGTTGGGCTGATCTTTCAGAATCCGGATCATCAATTGCTTGCCGCCACAGTTGAAGATGAGTTAGCACTCGGACTTGAGTACCGCGGATTGGCTCGGGCCGAAATTTCAACAAGAGTTGAAGCCGCCCTGGATAGATTCAATCTCCAGGGCATTCGAAACAGTTCGCCAATGCGACTATCGGGTGGACAAAAACAACGTGTCGCAATCGCGTCTATGATGACTCTCGAAGTGAATTTCCTCTTGTTGGATGAGCCGGATGCCCACTTGGATGCTCCCTCACGAAAAGACGTGGTTTGCGCAATTGAGGAAGCCGGCGATCATGTTGGCATTCTATGGGCTGCGTCAAACCTCATGCATCTGCCTCCCGCCCGGCGCTTTCTGCTGTTGCGCAATGGTCGCACCGAAGAGCACAGCCGAGACTCTATTCGTAAAGCAATGATGAGAGTGAATTGAAATGTGCGTTTGCCTGAGCATTCAGGATCTTTGTCACACGTGGAATGGCTCAAGTTCGAATGCTCTGTCAGATGTAGACTTGGAGATCAGTTCTGGCAAACCGCAGATATTCGCAGGTCCATCGGGGAGCGGCAAGTCAACCTTGGCACTCTGCATAGCGGGTCTCGAACATCCTACAACCGGGAAGCTCCGGCTGGAGATTGATGGAGTAGAGCAGGATCGACTCGGTATTCCGATTGTGTTTCAGTTTCCGGAACTTCTCTTTCTGTGTGATACCGTCCAGGATGAGTTTGTCAGCCAGGGCGGCATGAGGCTATGGCGCGAGGCGCAAAATTGGTTCGAGCGAATGGGCGCGGACGCTAATCGGTTATCATCGGCCCATCCGTTTCATCTTTCAGTCGGGATGGGAAGATTGATTGCTTTAGTATTGCAGCTGTCTCGTGAATCACGAGTCCTGGTCGCGGACGAACCGACCACTTCACTTGATTGGAAATTTCGCGAGCGTGTAATCGATGCACTGATTGCCTGGGCCACGCCTGAACGGTTGTTGATTGTGATTACACACGACGTCGATTTTATGAGGCGTCTGGGTGGGCATACCCATGTGTTCATGGGTGGCCGAAATGTGTGGACCGGAGAAACTGCTGCCATCGTTGACAGTCCTGAACTGTTGGAGCGCAGTTGTCTCGTTTGATTCGTGTTAGTCGCGTCAGCAATAACAAAGAGCCCGGGTTTGTCCGGGCTCTTTGTTATCTCTGTCCAGGCGGTTAGAACTATGCCCGGCTCGGCCTTGATGCGCGCCATAAGGCGTAGAGCAAACCCGAATAGCAAACCAGTGTAAGGGGAGTACGGGCGTCGCCAATGTAGGTTCCGATACCCTCTGTGTGCAATTGAAAATAGGCCAGCATCGCGAGTGCAATACCGATAAGCGCCTCCCCGGCTATCAATCCTGAGCTGAACAGTATGCCCGGATCTTCCCCTTCACTCATGGCATGTTTGCGATGACGCGCCCAGTTTATGACGCCCCCCACCATGACACCTACGGATAGGCCCACGGGAAGATACAATCCGACCGCAAAGGCAAGTGAGGAAGCTCCGAAACACTCCGCGACAATCGCCAGCGCCATGCCAATAAACAGCAAGTCCCATGGTAGCTGCTGACTCATGACACCCTGAATAAGCAGTGCCATCAGATTGGCCTGCGGAGCCTGCAGCGGATTGGGATGCGCCGGACTCTGTACGAAGCCATAGGTTTGCCCAAGCATATGCACAACAGCACCAACTACCGATGCCCCGCAAATTAGACCAATGAACTCGCCTACCTGTTGCTTCCATGGAGTTGCACCGACCAGGAAACCTGTCTTAAGGTCTTGTGAGATATCTCCGGCTGAGCACACGGCAACACACACGACCGCACCGACAAGTAGCGAGGCAACCATCCCCTCTGCGCCAGTGTAACCAAGAGCGACGAACAAGATCGTCGTACCCAACAATGTAGCGATAGTCATTCCCGAGACAGGACTCGACGAGGATCCCACAATGCCCACGATGCGCGATGCGACTGTCACGAAGATGAATCCGAATATGACTATTAACGGCACGACAACCGGATGATCGGGTACGAGTGTCCACGTGAGCAATCCGACGACAATAGCGATTGTCCACACAAGCCAATCCGGCAAATCGCGATCGGTGCGCGGCATTTCACCCATGTCTTTCCGACGGGTCCGCGCGCCCGTAATCTTGAAAGATCGAAAGAGGGCCGGCAGCGCTTTCAAGAGACTTATGATACCTCCCATAGTCACAGCACCGGCACCGATATATCTGACATAGGTTCCACGGATGGCATCGCCTGTCATCGCGCTCACTGGATCTTGAAGCGAAGGAAAAATTGGTGTCGGAATGGCTGATCCAAAAAAAGCGATCATTGGAACAAGTACCAAGGATCCGAGCGCACCGCCCGCTAACATCACGGCCGAGATTCGCGGGCCTAAGATGTAACCGACACCAACCAAAGCAGGAATCGCGTCTATTCCGACGTAGGATTTTGCAGGTGCACGCAGATTCAAACTCAAGCTCTCGAACCAAACCCCAAGTCCCGTTCCAAACTTATAAAGTGCACCGAGCAGGACGCCGTTGACAACTTTCTGTGCGGTGGCTCCGCCGCGCTCACCTGATATCAAAACCTCTGCGCAGGCAGTGCCTTCGGGGTAGGGTAGAGTGTGATGCTCGTCGCGAATCAGCATCCGGCGAAGAGGTATCATCATCACGATCCCCAGCGCACCTCCAAGCACGCAGATGTATGCGATCTTTAATAACCCCGGTATTTCGATGTCCCCTCGTGTCTCATTCCAAATGAAGAATGCTGGAATCGTAAAAATGATTCCCGCTGCAAGCGCTTCACCTGACGACGCGATGGTCTGAACCATATTATTCTCAAGGACAGTCCCACCTTTCATCAATTTGCGCAATATTGCCATTGAGATAACCGCAGCCGGTATGGATGCACTTACTGTGAGCCCAACACGCAGTCCCAGATACGCGTTGGCCGCCGCGAACACGATTCCGAGCACTGTACCAAGCACGAGCGCGCGTACGGTGGCTTCAGATGGTGAGGTGCCTGCTGGCACGTAGGGCTCAAAACTCTTGGTCGACTCGCCTTTAGAACTGGTCAATCGGACCTCCGTTTGTTTTTCGCTCGTTGCTTGACAAATGCATCAACACTTTATCCCCTTCCATCGCTTTCTTGCTTCGCGAATTCCTGTGAGGACGGATGAGTCCCTCTTAATTGCAGCCGAGAAGCGCAAGAAAGCCAGTGAGATTGGCAATAAGAATCGAGAAAATCTGCTGCCGTGCCTGATCGCAAACAGAATTCGATTACGTAAGACAATTGATCGAATGCGCTCAAACTGCCAGGTTTGGCGAATTGCGCTGGGTCCATCATGTACTACCACGCACGTCGAATCGTAGACAATCTTCATCCCGCGCTCAATCGCCCGCCAACCAAGGTCGACATCTTCCCAATAGAATGGGTCGAACAAGGAGTCAAAACCACCGAGTTCGCTGAACTGCAATCGGCGCATAGCCGAGTGCCCGCCAACAGGATAGTCCGACAGAGCTACACCTGCGGCGTCGCATCGCTGGTCGGCAGGATTATGCAAAACTTTTGGAAGCCCCCACCGCCAGACAAGCCGCTTAGCTCCTTCGCGGAAGTTGCCCTGGCGATCCTGCGCTTGTAATGTGACTGCAAACACGTTGAGATCGACAAACCAAGAGTGCAATTGTTCGAGAAACGAATTTGCAATCACCGTGTCATCGTTGAGCAGGATGACAATGTCCGCAGGGCATTCGCTAACCGCTCGATTCGCCGACGGTCCGAAGCCGAGGTTGCGATCGTTGACTCGCCACTCCACGGTTGGAAATTCATCTCGAAGCTGTTCGGCTACGCGCCCGTCTCCGCTGTCATCTACCACTACGACGGAATCAAGTTCTGGAAGGTGCTCCTCAATGCTCGACAGAAGCTTCCGGAGGCTCTCGACGTTTTGATGAGCAGGAATCGCAGCTCCAAATGTCACGAAATGCAACTCCTGCGGTTGGTCACATTAAGCTGCTCCGCGATCGGAATCTCCATCATCTCAAGTTAGCGACCGATAAAGCAATTTACCCATCTTGTAGAATGCCGACCATTCGGAAGTGCTTTCCGTGTCCGACGGTGCCGCAATCGCCTCAATCTTGTCGGAGTAGGGTCGCCACTTTGTAATCTGCCGGGAAGTATTTGAGTCCGGCTTGAATATAGCAATTCCCGGTGTACCGACTGCCGCCGCAATATGTGAAGGTCCGGAATCAAAGCCAAGATAAAACCCGGCATCTCGAATCAGCGCCGCGGATACGCGCAATGGCAGGTCGGTTAAAGCGATGGAGCCGTTTGTCAGCGTACTAAGTCGGAGGGCTGCATCACTCTCTTGCTTGCCGCGGCCGATGAAAACGGTCGACAGGCGCAGATCATTCAATTCTGTAATGAGTTGTGCAAGGCGCTGGTCCGGCACGTAATCTGGCGTTGTTGTAGTGCCTCCGTAGTGACAAATGAGGTATGGTTGAGTCACACCGAATTTTCTTCTAATTTCGGCCGCTTGCGATAGGTCCTCATCCGAGAAGAAGAACTCGAGTGCACGGGAATCAACTTGCGCGCCAATCATCTGGGCTAAACTGAGATTGAGGTCAACGATGTGAATGGCCTCATCGTAAGGTAGAACCAAATTCAAAAACGGTGCACGCCCGGCCGTTTCGAATCCTGCCCGCACACTTGCGCCCGACAATCGCGCGAGCAACCCATTGCGAAAGAATCGCTTGAACAATACAGCATGGGTTGGGTGCTGTTGCCTGAGTCTACGGACGGTGGTCAGAAAGCCTGTTAGTCCCTGATGTACACCATTCTTATCATAAACAATCAGGTGATTGATCCAATGACAATGTTCAAAGATCTCTCGACCGACTGGGTCCACTACCAGCGCAATGGAGCTGTTAACAAATGTCTGCCTAATTGCACGAATTGCCGGGATGGCGGCAAGAGTATTGCCAATAGATCCGTTACGAAATATCAGAATTGAACGCGGATCAGCACTCACGTAGAGTTATCCAGCATGATTCGAAGTTCCGCAACAACTTGCTCAGTTTCCACACCGACGACTCCGCAATCGCCTCCCCAGAGTGCTTTGTGCCTGTGGTCGTCCGGCGGAGTCCAATTCGTCGGATTCTCTGTGCCGAATATGGCAAGTGTTCGCGTACCCACGGCAACTGCGATGTGCTTCGGCCCGCCGTCGTTTCCAACCAAGATCAAGCATTGCTTCAACAGTGCACCAAGTGTTCCCAAATCATCAACAACTGCAATCGGTACTTGAACATCGGTAATGAGTTGCTTGACGAGATGTTCCTGGACGGCCAGGGCGCTCTTGG
>CAZVXJ010000164.1:0-7500 GCA_964631675.1 uncultured Alphaproteobacteria bacterium | reverse complement strand
GACACGCCCGCGAATTTTCAACTGACCGAACAGCTGATCAGCCTGTTCTATCGGACAGCGCAAATCAAATTCCTGATGCTCAATCAAAAGTGGTGTGCGAATCTTATCAACAAGTTCTATCGGATTCATCCTCTTGTATCCTTCAGGGTTCTCCCACGGATAACCGCCAAACTCGAGATGGTCATGGTGCCCGATATCGGACGTGCCGCAAAATGACTCCAAATCCACAACCGATCGCTGTGTCACGGCTGCGCGAAATCTGCGTGTGCGGCCAACGACCATATTAGTCATGTAGCCGCCGTACGATCCGCCCGTAATGCCCATTCGTCTCTTGTCGATAAAGGTCTGCGATTCCAGCCAATCGGCAGCGGCCATCACATCTTCGTAGTCTTTCGTTCCCCATGCACCCACGATGGCCTCGGCAAATGCCCTGCCGTATCCCTGAGAACCTCGGGGATTGGTAAACATAACAACAAATCCCTGCGCAGCCAAATACTGCATTTCGTGGAAGAAGACCTTCGAATACTGTGCTCGCGGTCCTCCGTGGACTTCCAGAATCGAAGGATACTTCTTGCGTGGGCTAAAATTGGGTGGATAGATTACCCAACCATGGACTCGTGTTCCATCGGTGGATTTGACACGCAGTTCTTTGACTTTTCCAAGCTCGTGTGAGGCAAGATACTCTGTATTAAAGGACTTTAGTTTGCGAAAGGCCGGCTTTGAGGCGCTGGCTTTATCGCAAATGTGGATCGTGCCGAGGTCAGTGAAATCCAAATGATGAAGCACGATGGTGTCTCCAGCCATGTCAAACAGCGGCACGGTTCCGGCGCTGTGCCAGATCTTCTCCGGAGATCCGGCACGCAGCGTCTTGCGGACAATGAACACATCTCCTTCATCGGAAACCTGATAGTAAAACGCCTTTCCGTCCCGGCTCC
This sequence comes from uncultured Alphaproteobacteria bacterium, assembly GCA_964631675.1. Taxonomy (GTDB): domain Bacteria; phylum Electryoneota; class RPQS01; order RPQS01; family RPQS01; genus CAZVXJ01. The sequence goes on along the minus strand of CAZVXJ010000164.1, from coordinate 6,565 downwards.
AGTTGACTGTAGGATAATCGAGTCCAAAGCCCATGTCACCGATGGATTGATCGCCGGGCATCCGGTCAAAACCGGGCGTAAGATTCCGCTCTTTCCCTGTACCCAAGTCCACCAAATATGGATGCACCGGTTCCACATTCCACGCATCACGAATGTTATGATGGCCAAAATAGAGAACATATTTTCCATTCGGGCTGAAACTCGGTGCGTATTTTTCGCCGTAGGCGAGTGGAAGCCTGCGGCCTTTCCTGCTCTTCAAATTCAGCAGCAGAAGATCATAGTGAAACGGCAGCAGATCCGGGTCGCGCTGGATGTTCTGAATATAGGCGATGGTTTGCCCGTCGGGTGAGACGTCGAATCCTGCGACATCCTCTTTCGCTTGAGTCAGCTTCGAAAACGATGATGCCATGTAGGGACCGCTGTCCCCGCCTTCGCGCTCTCCCCTCAAGTCAAGCCGGTAAAGCTGATTCCGCTCCTCGGGCAGAAACCCATCGCCATCCATGCGATAGCTGAGGCGCGTGATCTTTCGCACCGCAGGGGCTTTCTCCTCCGGTTCTTTTCCATCCTTGATAGCTTTTTCCGCGTCTGCATCCGAATCTGCAGGACGAAATTTCAGAATGAGGGACTGGCCGCCTTCCGCAAATTTGGTATCGGAAAAACCGCCGCGCGCCTTGTAAAGCAGTTGAGCCTCACCGCCATGCCGCGAAATGACATAGATGCGATCCTCTCCTTTTTCGTGGCGAAAAAAAACAACACTGCGGCCGCTGGGCGACCATACCGGAGCACGATCCGAATGCTCTCCAAAAGTCCACTGGCGGGATTCACCCGTTTTGGTATCTAATACATGCAGATTGGCATGATACTTTTTCTTCTCGAAATCGCACCACCACTGCGTGTAAGCGAGGAGCGATCCGTCGGGGCTTAGGGCAAGTGCGCGAGGATGTTTGAGCAAGGCGAAATCGCCTGCCTGGACGAGTTGTTTCTTGGGAGTTTTTGCGGCCATGAGTGGGTAGAGTTGCGTGCCGAATGCGGGCAGTCAGATCAACGAGGCAGAGTCAAGCGTTTGTCCCGGCTCTTAGAGTCAGCCGGAACCGTCAATGAAGTGCGACTAGTTTCCAGTCGCTGATTACGCGGGTTTGGTTGTGGCGCGTTTCCAGAGTTCGCGGAACATCGTGAGCAAAGTCGAGTTGCGAATTGCCCAGGCGAGCCACGGATGTGTCATAAAATAGTAGAACAGCAGCCCGGCGAGAGGAATGCCGATCAAGGTAAACAACCCCTGATGACGATGCTCCAGTCTGTCGCCGGCTCCGAGTTCGGATAGAAAGCTCCAGGTACGGTCGTCTTCATAATCCGTCTCCGTCAATACCATTGCCAGGTATCCCCACATCAATGCCACAGGAATTGTGAGCAGAAACACTGTGCCTGGAAACACCTGCCAGAGTCTATCCGGCCCGATCATCAGCAATACAAGCACCACGCCGATCACGAGTCCGGTTGCGGTGAGTGACTTGTATTGCCGTATCATCAGCCGCTCTTTTCTGATAATCGTCGGCGCGTTGAGCAGCAATGGAAAGTAGATTCTGCTGATGAGTGACGCAAACATCGCCAACCAGAAAACGGAAACGAAGAACCAGAACGGTCGCGCATCGATGAATCGGACGAGATCTCCATTACCGGAAATTTGTGCGATTCCGCCGCCAAGTATCAGGATCACCGTGAGCGCGAAAAACCAAAACATCTTGCCGCGGTCTTCGAGCCACAGGCCAATCGTCGATCGCTCTTTTAGTCCGCTGGCTCTGCGAAACGGCTGGAAGCAATGAGGGCAACGCTTACCAAATCGCTTGCGCAGCGGAACCGGTTTCTTGCAGTGGATACAGCGTTTGGGGGACATTTTCGAGGGAGAGGCGTCGGGATAGGACAAAAAACGTGAAGTTGAAATATAGTCCGGATTTGGCTGAATTGCAAGGTTTTAGCGAGCCGGCCCGACCGGTAAGCCGAACCTAAACCGTGCAAAATCAGCGACTGTCATACCAACACACTATATAAGCCTAAATGGCAGCTTGTTGTGCCAATTAGGCGTAGTGGCGATTCAAGCGGAAGTGGCGCGAATTCATAAAACAAATAATTATATAATTTTATAAAACTGGCACGCCGCTCGCATTAGGAAGATGCAGAACCGAATTCCGGTACAACTAAATCAGGAAACGAAATGATCATTACACAGTGCAAACCTAACAGGAGAAATCACACCATGTCACTCACCAAGTACAGACCGAATCAAGGTCAAATCAACCCGCAGTGGATCGAAGGATGGACTCCCATGTCGCGTGTGCTCGACGACTTTTTCGGACGCATCCGTGAGACCGAAGCGATGGTCTGGGGACCGAACGCTGACATCGTCGAGAACGAAAACCACTACGAAATCCAGGCAGAACTTCCCGGCGTTCGCCAAGAGGACGTCAAACTGACGCTCAACAACAACCTGCTCACGATTTCCGGCGAGAAGAAGCAGGACGTCAAAGAGGAGCGTGACAATTTCCTGCGTGTGGAGCGAGCCTACGGCCGTTTCGAACGCAGCTTCAACCTCCCGCGTTCGGTCAAGGCCGACAGTGTTCGCGCCACGTTCGAGGACGGGGTTCTGCGGATCATTCTGCCGAAGGCGGAAGAGGCCAAGAGCCGCACGATCAATATTGACGTGAAGAAGTAATCACTGATTCGCGGCGAGCATTGCGGGATGTTCGCTGATGTTGGAGGGGTTTCGAATACAAAAGCGCGGAGCTGTCAACGGCTCCGCGCTTCTCTATTCCGTCACCTGAACGAGGACGTTCTTTACGCCGTAAGCCTCCGGAGGATTTCTTCGTAGGCCGCTCGCGTTTTCGCAACAATCTCCGCCGGCAGCTCGGGACCGGGATACTCCTTGTTCCAGTCGAGCGTTTCCAGATAGTTGCGAACGATTTGCTTATCGAAGCTCGGCTGATCGCGGCCCGGAGCATAGGAATCCGCGGGCCAGAAGCGTGAGGAGTCGGGCGTGAGCACTTCGTCTATCAACAGGATTTCCCCATCGCGAAGGCCGAACTCGAACTTCGTGTCGGCGATGATGATGCCGCGTGCGCGCGCATGTTCGCGGGCGGCGGTATAAATTTTCAGTGAGATCTCTTTGAGCTTGGCTGCGGTTTCTCCGCCAATCAGATTCGCGGCTTCTTCATACGAGATATTCTGATCGTGCCCCTCATCCGCCTTTGTCGAGGGGGTGAAAAGTGGCTCTGGAAACTCACCGCACTGCTTCATACCCGCAGGAAGCTTGTGGCCGCAAACTTCGCCCGTTCGCCCATAGTCCTTCCATCCCGATCCTGCCAGAAATCCGCGCACGATGCACTCCACTGGAATCACTTCGCATTTTTTTACGATGTCAATTTGTTCAGCGGAGAATCCGGATTTGATCGCGAGGCTCTCTCGCAATTCTGACTCGAATGGAGTTTCCGGCCTTGAACTTTGAGCTTTGAACTTTGAACTTTCTTCAAGGTGGTTCCCCACAATTCCTTCAAACTTCTTCATCCAGAATCGCGTGAGCTTCGTTAGCACGGCTCCGCGTCCCGTAATGGGCGTGGGCAGCACCACATCAAATGCAGAGAGACGATCCGTCGTGACAATCGCCAGATGATCGCCGTCAATCTCATAAATGTCGCGGACTTTGCCGCGACGCAGGAACTTGGGTGTGGGGGATAGGGTGGTGGGCATGGACGTTGAGGTGCAAGAGTAATATCGTATACAACGATGACTTGATTTAGCAGAGGATTAAGGCCACAAAACCATCTTCACAGCAACAACCAACAAGAACACAGCAAAAGCATAGCGAAACGATGCTTTGCCATACTTGCGGTTGATCGCGCTGCCGATGGGGCCGCCGGTGAGTGTGCCGAAAAAGAGTGGAATGGCAAACGCGGGAACAATGAACCCCCACGATCCTGCGGGAAGATTTTCCAGGTGCGCACCGTGGATTGCATAACCGATGGCTCCGAAAACACAGGTTATCACACCAACAGCATTGCTCGTCCCGGGTGCAAATTCAGTCGGGATATGTGCCCACAAAATCATCGCCGGCACCATCACCGCGCCGCCAGCCAGCCCGAGATAGGCGGAGAGTAATCCTGCTCCGCAGCCGATGACAACGAGCTTCGCCCGTGAATAATCGTGATCATCCCTCGGCGTGGGCAACCGCCAGACGATGAGCGCAGCGGTGATGAAACAAAATGCGATGAACGCCATGCGCAGCGCATCAGAGGAAGAAATCGCCGCGAGTTTGGAGCCAATGAAAGAGAACACCAGTGCGGCTGAGCCAACCACCCACACTACTTTCCATAGCACGCGTCCCATGCGGTGATAGGCAATCGCGGAAGAGAGCGCCGTTCCAATAATGCCCACAATCGTTGTACCGAAAGCAAGCTGATAGCGTATCTCCGGCGCAATGCCCTGATGCTTGAACATCTCGAGCACAACGACCGTTATCAGAAGGCCGCCGCCAATGCCCAAAAAGCCGCCGAGTACGCCGGTGACCAGGCCAAGAGCAAAAAGTAAGAGAGTTGTGAGCAATGAAGAGAAGATTTCGGAAGGGTGACGTTTTCATCACGTCACCCCCAGCCCCCGCAAACAGGGTGAGAAGTCAGGGACGTCTGGCAGTTACACGATAAAATTGCAGCGGCTGGGCCAGAACAGGATCGACATAGGTCGTGGATGTCGTGACGCCTAAGGAAACATAAACGCCGTCTGTGGCAGGCGAGACGGTAATCTCGTAATCCACCGCGCAGGCAACCTTCTTCCATGACAGCGTCACTCCCAGAGCAGACGGTTTGATAGTTAGCTCCGGCGGGAACAGACTGAACGTATCGCAAAGCGCTGTCAGTGCGGCGAACGCGTTCACACGTCCTGTGCCAAGCTGCCCTGCATACGTCGGATTGAGCGCATCAATATTGTCGCAGGTAGAAACGATCAGATTCTGCAATTGATCATCGGTGAGCTGCGGTGCGTAGCTAAGCACCAGTGCCGCAACCGATGCCGCGTTCGGCGATGCCATGGAAGTTCCGTTCCATGCGGCGTAGTCGTTCGGGCGGTAAAAATTGTTGGGCTGCAAACTCCAGATGTATACGCCGGGTGCGCAAACATCGACCCACGTTCCAAACGTGGAAAACGAAGCCTTGTGATCGGTCGAATCGGTCGCCGCGACCGAAATCACATGCGGATAAGCCGCAGGATAGACCAGATTGGTGTTATTGCTGTTACCTGCTGAGGCGAAGACGAGTACATTGTTGTCGCGGGCATACTGCAGAGCAACTTCATAGGCCGGATCCACTCCGCTCCCGCCGAAGGATATACTGATGATGCGCGCGCCGTTCTCTGTTGCATAGGCCACCGCCGCCGCAAAATCATCTGTAAAACCGGAACCTCGCAGCGTTCCGCCGCCGTCAATCCAGGCGTAACCCGCGCGAAGCGGCAGTGCTTTCACATTCCATGATGCGGCTGCCACTCCAGCTCCGTTGTTCGTGCGGGCAGATGCGGTTCCCATCACGTGGGTACCATGGCCATGAATGTCGGGATATACCAAATTATCGGCAGGTGCGTATTCTTCTCCTTCCGCCCAGCGCGCGGTATCCGGCGTGTGCGAAACGAAATCCCACCCAACCAAGTCGTCAATGTAGGCATTCCCGTCATCGTCGACGCCGTTATTGTCCGTCGGATCCCAAATGCCATTGCCGTTCAGATCTTCGCCGGGGTTCACGCGTATATTCTGTGCGAGATCCGAATGGGTAATCTTACAGCCGGTGTCAATGGTCGTGATGATAATCTCAGAACCGGACGACTGGACATCCCAAGCCTCCGGGCAATGCATTTTTGCGAGTCCCCACATGTTGTAGAGAGCAAAATCATTGGGAGTCAGCAGCGCATCGTGCGTACCAATCAGGTATGTTCCGGTTACATTCCTGCCGTGTTTCAGAACGGAGTGAACGACTTCGGCATCGATGGCTTCTGCCTCGAGGCGGAACCAATGATTAAGACCGAGATCGTACCAACTCTCGCGCAGTGTAAAGTCAGCGGGTTCGTGAAAGACGGGTACCAACCGGACTTTGTCAAAATTAAACGAAGCGATCTCGTCTGGCAGTCTGCCCAATTGCCGAGCTTCACGCGCGGCGTGATCAGTCAGCTCGACCAGCAGCCGGTGAGGTGTGTCGTTTGCGGCAAAGGCCCGTGCACCGATCATCGTCACCAAAGTGTAAATCATCAACCACGTTTTCATCGTTTACCTGTGTCTGTTCAATCCGTCGTTTCAACCCAAACCAAACCCGTCCCTAATCGTGTTTGGAACTCGAATCTTCCACTGCCAGCACCTTGTCATACTGCGCATGACTGCTCAGCACTCTTAGAGCTTCCTGTATCTGCGCATCATCATCAAAAGTTGCTTCAATTCTTCCCCGCGACCCCCACAGGCTGGTTGCAATTTCCTGCTCGAGACTGTGACGGATAAACTCTTTTTCCTGAATAAAATCCCGTTTACGATTGCTGTCAAGCAGCC
>CAZVXJ010000163.1:0-7542 GCA_964631675.1 uncultured Alphaproteobacteria bacterium | reverse complement strand
GAGATGCTCAATCCTCGGCCGAGGTGGTGACGCGCCGATCATCGGCACCGATGAGGATGATGTCATCTGCGGTAGCGCCGAAGCCGATGTGATCCTCGGGAAAGGCGGCCATGACACCATTTGCGCGGGTTCCGGGGACGACGATGTCCTCGCGGGCGACGGTCATGACCGGGTCTACGGCGGTAGTGGCGCCGACCTTCTTGATGGCGGGCCGGGAATTGACGCGCGAGGAAGTGGAAACTGTCGCGCAGGGCCGCGTATGGACAGGAAACCAAGCGCTTGAGCGCAAGTTGGTTGACGACCTCGGCGGACTACCGCTGGCGATAGAGAATGCTCGAGAGCTATCCAAGACCGACTCGGGTGCAGCAAGAATCCGCTTTTACCCGAAGGAGGAAGATCTGGTTTCATACGTTCTTCGCCGGCTGGATAAAGTTGCAACAAGATGGTCGCAATCCCTCTTCAACCCACTGGGAGATGCCTCTGCATCAGAGTTAATCGAATTCTTGAAGCTGTACGTCGGCCGCCGCGACTACGTTCGCGCGATCTCGCCTGTGCGGGCTGACTTTTGAACCTGCTGCCAGAGGACTCGACTGCGCTTCGGACCTTGCCATGGAAGCGCGCGATCGGTTCACTCGCTGTAAAGGCATTGCCGGCTATCTATGGGGCCGGGCTGGTGTTGTTTGTCATGCGCGTTGTGCCCCTGGGAGATTTTGGACGGTACGGACTGGCGATTGCCTATGTGAACCTGGTGGCTGGCATCTCCCGTGGGCTGTGGCTGGCACCGCTTGTACAACGAGCCGCACTTGGCAGGCAATCGGAAGTTACGGGCCCCGTCCTGGGCCTGGAAATGATAACTGCGGTCGTTGGAGGGCTGGGGGCTCTGGCAATTCTGCCGCTGTTACACACCGGGTGGGTAGTCGCCTTGCTCGCGGCGCTGATGCTGCCGATTCTTGTCCCGCGCGACATTTCGTTTGGCATGGCGCAGGCTCAGGGGAAAATACACCTTGCGTTTTGGATAGAGGCAGGGTATTTTATCGGTGCGCTAAGCGGATTTGCAGTGTTGGCTTCGCTTGGTCTGCTGACAAATGCCGAAGCCGTCATGCTTGTGAACGTTGTGGCGGCACTGGTCTCTGCGGTGATTGCGATTGCTTTCTATCCAATGGCCATTCGCTTTCGGACGCAGGGCGATTGGACCGGAGTGATTGATTCGGCCAAGTGGTTGGGCACGCTGACGGTATCTGACATTGGTCTCCAGCAATCCGATACACTACTCGCGGGCGCATTTCATTCTCCTGCACAAATTGCCCCGTACATCGCCGCGCGAACCCTGCTCAAGCTTTACTCACTCTTTTCTCAGTCGATAAATTTTATCCTGTTTCCGGTTGCATCCAGACTTGCAGCGGCAGGAATGTATCGCCACCTGAAGCGACGCATGCGCACCGCTTTGGCGGTGTTAATGGGAGGGCTGCTCCCCGCAAATTTGATAGTTTTTATGTTCTGTGACAAACTTTTTCCCATGGTACTCGGCGAACAATACGTGGCGGCCGTTCCGTTTTTCCGCGTATTGATATTTGTCACCTTCCTCGAGCCCGTTTACAGTGTGGTGGCAAACAGCATGATCGCCGTTGGCAAGGCCAAGTCGGTTGCCCCGCTGCTTGCCGCTGGATTGATTTGTAATGTCGGCCTTAACCTCGTTCTGTTACCGACTGTCGGAGTTTGGGGCGCCGCCATATCATTGGTCGTCAGCTATTTGGTGCTTGCCGCTGGAACTTATCTACTAATCAAACGAGAATTTGTTTCCGATTCCCTCGCAGTTGTGACGGACTAAACAGCCAAACATTTTAGGGCAACTCTTCACACACTCACTTTACCCCCTCTTGAGATGAGCAACATTACACTCCTGTTTCACATTCTTGGCGCCTGCATCGTAATCGGCATGATTGTCCCGGATATCTTGATCAAGCGGATCTACCGGGAAACTGCCACGGATGGCGAGAAAATCAGGTTGGCCCGACTGCACTTGCGGCTGGCGATTGCCGCAACGTACGGATTGCTGCTCATTGTCCTCACCGGAGTGGGGAGGACGTTTGAAGTACCATATTCATGGTTTGATTTTGGTGGCACGACCTGGCTCGCGATCAAGCAGACACTGGGACTAGTCCTGCTCGTACTGCGTTTCGCATCGCTGCCCAAGATTTTCGCCCTACATGCAGACCTCGGAAAAAACCAAGCGGCCCGGCTGAAAGACTATGAGTCCTCCAGGGGCCGCTCGCATATTCTGCTCGGTACAGCCGTCGTTCTGGCCGCACTCGGAGTACTGAAAGTCGGTTAGTCGCTCAGTGCGTCAGCGTCCGCGACGATCTTGCAATATTCTGCCGCATGACATCGTCGGAAATCCACAAGGATTGGCGTATACGACGTACAAGACTTCGAACTCCATATTCAGTTCATCACAGTACTGAGAGACGTGCGGAGTTGCTATCTGAGTCCAGCAATTCTCTTCGCAGCCGTCACAGACCCGTCTCCAAACATAGAAAGTCGTGCCCGGTGCTCCGTCCGGCCAATCCAAGCAAACGGTTTCGTCTTCAAAATCGTATGTTTGAGACGGGGAAATCGGAACTGGAGGAGGACAGGGCGTGCAGTCGAACCAGAATTCATAGGGCCCGGTTGCTCCTACTTCGCCGGATCCTCCGCCAAGTTCCACCCAGTATCCGCCCGGACGCAGGCACTGAGTGATAATTCGGCTATCTGTACCGTAGATTTGGTTTTGCCCGTCAGCGTTATTGAAGTTGTAATTTTCGTCAACCACTGCCTCGCAGTCGGGGCTGGGCCAAAGCTGTAGATAGGGGTTGAGACCGTCACCAAATGCATAACTTCCCGGCGATGCATTGGCGAAGGCCGACAGAGTCACGATCGCGCATTGGTTGATCACAAAGTAAAATGCGTCGATATCTCCCAGCTGGCCGATGTCTCCGCAGATTCGCGCAGGACAGGTAATGGTATCACCAGCCTCACAAGCGGCTTCACTCTCGAATCGCTCAACGTGACGACTGTTTGAGGGAGGACACTCAGGCGGATTGGTTGGCGTGCATCCGCCGACGTCGCTGCTGATCCGCAACTGGTAGTGTCCCTGCGCCGCTCGGTTAAAACCGTCCAGAACGATATAGTAGGTTCCGGCGGTCAAGCATGCGTTGATTGCCGCCCGAACTGTGCGAGGTCCGCACACAGCCGGATTGTCATCATTCTGCAAGATCGGCGCGCCCGTGCAACAGGTAGTATTGTAGAGGCATAACCAGGTATCGAATCCGGAAGCGCAGGTTGAAATGACATAGCGATCTTCAACCGCCACTTCAAGCCGAAAGACAATGTCCTTACCTTGCCGGCAGCGCGGCGAGGTACAATTGTCCGTGTAATTGTAGGTCTGCCCATAATCAACCCAGTCCATCGGGTCTGTCAGTGGGGTTATGAGCAAACCAGGACAAGCGTCGAAACCTTGGTCCAAGTTACCCTCTCGCTCGTTAACTCGTCGCTCCGGGTAGACCTGGGCCTCCAGTTCGAAATACCGCTGGTACATTTCCTCGGTAATCTCGGTTCCATTTGCTTTGGCCGCCTGAATGTCTTGCCAAGCCGATTCAAACTGGGCCTCTACCTGAGGTGACACGACCAAATAGTACTGACCCGACTGGTCATTTCCTGTGGCCAGTGCAGTCGTAGTTCCGACGGCCGCGAGTGCCAACACGGAAATATAGATTAACCAATTCTTTAGCACCATCGAAAGAACCCTTTCTGCTGAATTGCATCACCTGAGGCGGTCTGTTACGCGTAGAGACTATTCTACTCTGTTCTATCGGCATTAATCTGACTGAACTTGACCCTGCAAATTGGGCACTCGATCAGGGCAGATGGACTTCACAAATTTGTCCACATACTGACCGCGGCTTGATTTGCCCGAAAAAATACTTATATTTCGCGGCTTGGGGTGTAGCTCTCCGAATTATGTCCGACATTGACAAGGCAAAGAAGATAGCAACTAACTTGAGAATGTCAACTCTTTTGCTTGTAACGCGTATAATGTTTGACGGTGTCTGTGAGTTTTGCAGGCGCCCTATGTGTATGGCTTGATGAACAGTGGATTTGCGGAGATTTTGAAATGCTGTTGAGACAAGTTTGGTACGGGATTTCGGTTTTCGTCCTTTTAAGCGTTCTTACGGCGGTCACTTATGCAATTCCGCCTTTCGGAGCGTATGAAGGTGCGGCCTTCTCGCCTACCATCTCAGTTCTGGAATCGAATAACGACCGTGTCCGACTCCATTTTGAGATGGAGAACCTGCCCGGTGGCTCGATTAATTTGGGGCAGAGGCTTCCCGGCACCTGGGGCGAAATGAACGACACCGGCTATCTGCTTCCCAGATTCGCAATCTATGTTGCATTGGGACCCAACGGCAATCCAACCGCGGTGGTAGAAGATTGGCAGACTCTGCAGTATTCGTGCAATGCACTGACAATTCCGGACAATAATCCCAATCCGGCCCAGGTCGAGGTTGGGAGCGTCGGTATTCTCGGTGGAGTGCGCGTTGTTCCGGTCACGTTTCATCCGATCCAGTATACCAACGGACAAACGACCTGCCAAGTCATGCAGGATGCGACGGTTTCAATTGAGATTGACGATCAGACAGGTACAAACCCGATTACGACGCCACGTACGAGCTTCTCTCTACCCTGGCAAAAGCTTTTTCGCGAGCTGGTTACCAATTGGGCATATATTCCCAGTATCAACTCCACCTCGGGTTCTCATATTTTGTTTATTGTTCCGGATGCTTATGCTGCTTCGCTAAATGATCTCGTGAGATGGAAAGAACGCCGGGGGGTCAAAGTCACGGTTGTCAACGAGAGCAATATCGGAGGCAATCCAAATGCTACCGCCGTCAAGAATCGGATCGCCCAGGAGTTCAATACATCGTCACCGAGAGTGGATTATGTCGTCTTGGTCGGTGACGAAACCCAACTTGCGACGAGTATGCTCTTTACGAGTGATCCGCAAACTCGTTTTAGTGACGCCGCACCTTATGCGGGTGAGTTTACCAACGATCCCTATTTTGTGGAATTGGAAGGCTCCGATGTGTTTCCAGATGCCTTTCTTGGTCGCTGGGCAGTAAATACAGTCCAGGAAGTTCAGAAAATTGTCGGTCGCACCATTTTGCATGAGCGGGATACGTTCGTAGGCGATTCTCTGCGCTTCGAAAAATCTGTGGTTGCGGCAGATCAACAACACCTGTCGCAGCGGCAGACCAAGCAACGGGCCAAACAAATCATGCTCGCCGGAGGATTTACTTTAGTTGATTCAATCTGGCAATCCAACGGAACAGTGCCAATGTTGAATGCGATCAATGACGGTCGTACATTCGTGAACTACCGTGGGCAGGGTTGGAATTTCGGCTGGGCCGGCATTCAGTTCTATTTGAACAATATTGATGATCTGACCAATGGGCGCAAACTTCCCATCGTTACCGGTATTGGTTGTGGGGTCGGCAAGTTTGACGAGTTTGATGGTGGTGGCTTCGGTGAGCGATTCATGACGGCTGGAACTGTTCAGATACCGTACGGTGCAGTTGGGTTCATCGGTCCCTGCTGGAACACACACACTGTCTATAATGACTGTTTGGACTCGTCGCTCTATCGATCGTTCTTCCATTTTGACATATTGACCCTGCAGCCCGCATTGGTAGGCGGGAAAATGCAAGTTTGGGCCATGATGGACGAGTGGCGAGAAGATCCCAATATGCAGGAGATTCTGCGAGTCATGTTCAGACAGTATCTCGTGCTCTCGGATCCGTCACTCCAAGTGTTCACTGACACACCGGAGCGTCCTCTCGTTTCAATACCGGCAACAGTCCCTCCCGGTGAAACGACCGTTCTTGTGAATGTGAGCAATATGAACGAATTGCCGGCTGAAAGTCTGAATGTAACCGCTTGGGTGTCTCCCGGAGTCTTCAGCACCGGATGGATCGCTCAGGGTGAATCATTTGTTACCGTCCCGATCAACACCGGAACTTCAGATTCAGTTTGGGTTACAGTCACAGGAGATAACATTCTTGCATTTAGCGGGAGGTGTGAGGTGGGCGCGACATCGCCGTTTCTGCAACACTCCAGTGCTGAGCTCAATGATGCTGCCAATGGTAATGGCAACGGCCGAGTGAATCCCGGCGAGACCTTTGACTGGACAGAAGTGGCAATCAATTTGGGAGGGATTGATGCAGCAGATGCGGCAGCGACACTGGTTAGTACGTCGCCCGGTGTAACGATCGACCAGAATTCAACCGACTTTGGCTCAGTTCCAGCGGGGCAGACGGCTAGTGGAACACCGGACTTTCGTGTGGCAGTCTCGACCGATCATGGTCCGGCTCGCTCAATTCAGTTTACATTGAATTATACGATTTCTAATGGCGCTCCAAGATCATCCGAAGTTACACTGAGTGTTGAATCCCCTCTGGCGGTGCTTGATACGCACTATGTAAACGACGGTGGCAATCACTATCTCGAGCGAAACGAGCAGGCTGACTTCACAATTGCGATCAGAAATAGCGGGAGTGCGGAGCTGGGAGCTGGAACTTACACACTTTCCTCGACTGATCAGTACTTGTGGATTGTGAACGCGGTCGGCGACGCGCCTGCCATTGCAGTTGGACAGACCTATCAGTTCGCAGCCAACTCGTTCCGTCTTTATGCCGCCGCAAATACGCCGACGGGACATGTCGCATCCATGATGCTGCGCGCGACGATTGAAATGGGAACTTATGAATATGAGATTGAGTTTCCAATTAACATAGAATTAGGAGTCACCGGTCCCTCAGATCCAGGCAATGATTCGCAGTACATCTATTACGTTTATGATAACACGGATGTGATTTACACAGAACGCCCGGAATTCGACTGGGTAGAGATTGCGCCTGCGGCAGGTGGTTCTGGAACCGCCTTGCCCATTACGTCTCACTTGCAACTTGTGACGGTCACAGTGCCGTTCACTTTCGAATACTACGACCAGCCGTTTACGCAACTCACGGTTGCTCCGCAGGGATTTGTGGTTCCCGGAACCACAGCAGCCAATTCGGCAGACAATCGTAATTTGCCGCAAGCCGGCAATCCGGGAATGATCGCGCCAATGTGGGATGATCTCTTTGACACCGGCGATGAGACTGGTCAAATTTGTACTTATTACGACATTGCGGCCGACCGTTTTGTGATCGAATGGTATCAGATTCACAACTTCGGTACCGGTTTGTACCGTGAGACATTCCAGATTCAACTTCTGAATCCGGCGACTTATCCAACCGCAAGTGGAAATGCTGAGTGGATGTTTCTCTATCAGGAGTTTTCTGTTCGCGCACGGGGACCGCAGGGGGCGACCATTGGCTTTGAGAATCCGGGCGAGACGATAGCTTGCAACCTGTTTGATCGCGGGTGGAGTCATCCATCCACAGCGGCCATCGGACAGGGACGTGCCTTCAAGATTCGCCGAGACACAATGAAAACCCCAGACGGCCG
>CAZVXJ010000162.1:0-7599 GCA_964631675.1 uncultured Alphaproteobacteria bacterium | reverse complement strand
ATCCACACGCTCGCAACGATGGGCCTTGAAGCGCAGACGCTTTATGCTAACGTCGAGAATTTTGATCATGAAGTCGCCGCCGCACCGCCTGTTGTATACCGAAACGATGCTATATCCAAACTCCACGACTTTCTCGTATGCGACACATCCGGTCAATTCCTTGTGTTGCTTGGCTCACCTGGCACCACCAAGAGTACGCTTATCGCTCACTTTCTGAAAAGTTTTGTGCCGAAAGATGTGTCTGCAATCGTTCCATTCTTTATCCGTTGGAATGATATCACGCGTAATGACTCACTGTTCGTCTGGCGAAGTTTCGCGGCGTCGTTGCAGATACTGATGGGCGATGTGCTCTCTGATAGACCACCAGACAGGGCCGCTACGGCACTTCATCATTTCAAAATGGCTATGGCTATCTTCAGACAAAAGATGGCGCTCACCGAGAGACACACTTACCCTCACCATATAACCTTCGTTATTGATGGCCTCGACGAACTTGATCCCAAAGCGCAGCCGTTAGTGGACGCTCTCCTGAGCATAGCCAGGTCACTACCGGACAGGATCCGATTTATTCTTTCTTGTCGACCCAAGTCTGGCAGGATCGAACAATTCATAAGAGACTTGCAGACCGGTGGCCATAGAGTTACGGTCGTCGACCTTGATAGCGGTGAACAACAAAGCCTTGCTCTTACCCAATATTTTCAGACAACCTTCAAGAGTCTTGGCAAGCACGCGCCATCAAAGGACCAGCTTGACCTACTGGTTAGACGGAGCGAAAGGTCATTTCTCTATGCCACGTTGGTCGCGTCCGATATTAAAAGGGATCCGGATCACTACGACTACTCCAAGGCTCCGCAGGGGTTGGATGAACACCTCGACACGAAAGAATGGCGCCGATTGAACGATGGAGCACTTGGCCCATCTTGCACCTCAAAGCTGCTTGCCACTATTGGCGCGTTGCGCGGACCGTGCAGTCTGGAAATGATTTCTGAATTTGTAGAGCTTGAAATGGCAGACGTCGAACAGTTCTTTGGCGCGTATGGCTATCTTTTCGCTACCGATATTGGACCCAACGGAACTTACCAAAGAGCGACGGTGGTTTCTGGCTATCAGCACTACGAACTGTCCCGCTATTTCCTCGAGCGCAAACTTGCTCGCACCACCCTACGTCGAGCTCACCTAAGTATAATCACGGCATTCAATAAATGGTGGAATAATCTGAAGCACAGGCAATCAAGTGACGCGGACTACTACTTCCGCCACATTGTCGCTCATTTCATAGATGGGGAGGCAATATCCACACTTCTAAAGCTTATGACGCAGTCACCGGACTGGCTCCAAGCGCAAGAATTGGCCACCAAGGGCCACGCCCACGGGCTCCGTGACCTTGCGGCAGCCCGTAACGCGTTAGCAGATAAGGACGATATAGCGACGATTCGCCACCGGTTTCAAATAAAGGCTGCACAATGTTCTCTCGAGCAAAGAAACGAGACCCTCGACGATGCCTGTGTAGAGATTCTTGTTAGGCTGGGGAGCGAAGCGAAGGCCATAGGCATCGCGCGTGCCAGAACGACGTGTGCCGCGAAGGTAACCACCTTCGCCACCATTATTCGCGCGCTTCGTGCGCAAGACAAGAACTCGACTGAAGTTCAAATTGAGGCGCAAGTTATTTGCAAGTGCCTAAGTATGCGCCGCGCAACCGACCGGATAGCTTGGGCACGACTAATGGATGTGGTCCACGTGTTAGACGAGAGAAGTGCCCCATTAGTGCAACTGCTAGGTCTGGCCAACGAGACGGCAGACGCATTGGTCGTTGCGCGATTAATCGTCAAAGCCGCAGCAGACACAGGTTATGAGAGCGCTTTTCAATTGGCCCAAAAGCTGCGAGACGATTATCACCTCTACGACGCTGCTACTGCGGCGCTCGCATTCGTTGCTGGTCGCGCCGACTCCACCAGAAAGTCGCTGCGACTCATGCATAGTCTTAGAACGGATGACTGGCTTGTGCATGCCGTAAAGTGGCTGACGGCGTACTACATTGCGAATAGGCGATTTGATGACGTAGCGCGGGTTGTCCAGTTTTGTATCGCGAGAGCCTCCCTCAAAGGCAATGCTTGCGATTACCAAGACCAAACACATGTTCTTTATCGTGCAATTCATTCTATGGTGCGTAGATTGATTAGACTTTCGGAGTTCGATCACGCAATTTCTCTCGTGGTGCTTGCCTATACGGGGATGAACAGATTTAAATTGGGAAATGGGCACCAAAACAAATTCATACCACGGCATTACATAAGCGATGCGCTGCAAACTGTGGCCGATAGGGCTTCGCAAACCAAAAAGATTCTTGCGCAATTCGACCTTGCGTTAATCGCCGCGTATGCGGGATACCCCGCACAGTCAGCCGCGATTCTGCGCGACATACTAGTGCCCGGAATACCAAAAGCAATTATTGGCGTACCACGGAGTCGCAACTTGGCGGAACTAGTTGAGATCGGCGCAATCAGTGGGGAATTGCAGTTTGTTAAGGACGCATTTGATGCTTGGGGGTTGGACGGATACGCAACACTGTTCGGATTCGTAGAGGCAGCCTCGCTGTTAGAGAAAATGGGACGCTTTGAGGAGGCCAAGAAATGTGTAAATCGCTGTGAACTATCGCTGAACGAAATAGATTACGGTACTCTCGCGCGGCATTCTAATGCCCTCATAGCGGCATGCATCCATATGAAGAGATGGAAAGACGCCGAAGTATTGCTGTCGAACATGCCACGCTGTATGGAGAGTGAAAAGATTTCCTTCCGTGAGTGCATTGCCGAGACCACATACGCGGAATCGGGACCAGATGCCGTACTACAGATGACGGAACTGATGGCACCGGGACCGGAAAGAAACGTGAGCTTGTTAACAATACTTCGAAACTGCTCGCAAGAAGTGCAGATTAGAATGGCGCCTTCCATTCTTCGATTGGTGCATGATGGTGATACTTCCTGTCACCTATCGGCATACACGCTTATCAATCTGGCCCTGACATTGACGCATTTGGGTTATGAAGCGCAGGCTTTAACTCTTGTTCAGAAAGTAGCCGACCCTTTCGTTCGGGCAACCGGCGTGGTGTCAGTCGCAGAGTGCATGGCAAATCTAAAAAAGTCTGAATCTGCGCTGGGAATCTGCAGGCACACAATCGCTTCTTTTGGTTTTCTGGGTTTGAATGAGCGAGCTATGCTGCGATTTGCAATTGCAAATGCAATGGAACGCGCGGGTTTCGACAAGGAAGCCGATAAATGCATCCTCGAGCTCAAAACTGAGATACAAGGCATGTCCGACACGGGCGAAAAAATGATGGCGATGCAGCCTCTACACAAGTACGAAATGTCAAAGCGGTTGTCAAATCGCGAAGCAAATAGAAGCCTCTTTGAGTCGCTTTCCGAGTACCTTCCGATGACAATCAGCATCGCATCGATACTCGGACGCGATGACTTAAGCCCGGAGAATTTTGAGGATATGTCGCCTCATGTTGATAACTGTTTTGTGAATGAGAGTTACTTCCGTTTTACGGAGAAGCTATTACAAGTCGTCTTGTCCACCGATGACCTACAGCGGCGCTGGGCGTCGATTTGTGCTATGGCGGACACATGGGAGAAGATTTCGGAATTGGGATGTCTCGCTGTAGATTGGGTAATTCATGGCGACAGGACAGAGGCTGGAAAAATATACAACGAAGCAGTTGCGGCCATTGAGAGGTGGGCAAGTTTCGGTGGGGAAGGCTTGGTAGCGCGGCACATCGTGCGTTTCTTATGCATAGCTATGGTGCGGGACGGCTTCAGCGACCTTGCTGATCGAGTCGTAGGAATCCTTAGCCCAAGGCACGAGGGAATCACGGTACTTCAGGACATAGTGGGCTGGGCGAAGCTCTCGCATGGGGATTTTAGAGGTGCACTCCTTGATGTCGGTAGTCTATTGGGCAATCGAACTGTCCCCATTTTATCGTACGGAGCTCCAGCTATCGAAAGAATTGAGAAGGGATTGTTCTTGACAGTTCTGATGGATGTACTGAAGATCGAATCGTGGTCGAATAGTTCCGCGGCGCAATTCCTTGAAATCTTACGCACCATTCGGAGTTGAATGATGCTCGTGCGTGGCCGCAATCAACAGTTTTCTTCAATCCGTGTGCCTTGCTGTCCAATAGGCGGGCTGAAGATCGGTGATTTACTAAAGCTTTTGCCGTCACGCGCCAGTAAAAAAATGCACAGCAACTTTCGCGTGGGGCGATCCGCATCATCGCAAAGTATATAAAGACTGCCACACCTCCGCGCTGCCAAACCAAACACAGCGACTCGCGCGCACCACCATTTTTCCCTAACCCGGAATTTGTGACGTGTACACGATCGCTGTATCCGGCAACAGCTCCACAACGCCTTCCCTTCGACAGCATGTCGAAGCAAACGAGGCAGGAGCACCGCATTGCCGGTGAAGCACACCATCGGAACCTCTCGACGAGCGCCCCGACCAAACGATTTCTTTAGCGCCAGCTATTCCCGCCGCACACGCCGCGCACCTCGACGACAACTCATTTTGCCGTTTCCTTCCTCGCGCGGTACCTCTACAGCAATTCCCACAGTTTCGAAGCCCCCGCTTAATGGAAATTTGACCGGCCTCATCCGCGGACAATTCCGTTCCATTCCGTCTAGTTGATCAAGAGAGAGGAAAGCCACCTCTCCCCAAAAAGTTCTCCCGTAGTCACAAAACCGGCCCAACAGGAACCAAAAGGCCTGTTGGGCCTCAACACCAAAGGAGGAAACAAAACATGAAATTCTACGGACACAGCAGAGAAATCGCCAACCGCATCGTGAAAGCATTCCGCCACCCGGAACAACTTCCCAAAGCGCTCGCCCCAATCTTCATCCACCGCACGGATGAAGCACCCTGCAGGAACTGGTCGTACTCGAACCAGTTCGTCCTTGCGCTTTCCGGAACCAGAGACGCACGCGGTATCCGCCAATGGAACGCAATCGGCCGCACCGTAAAAGCCGGCAGCAAAGCAATCCACATCCTCGCGCCATGTATCAAACAACTTAAGGTCAAAGATGCCCAAGAGAACGAAAAAGACCTTCAAATGCTATACGGATTCCGCTCGGTACCCGTCTTTGCCGTCGAAGACACCGAAGGCGATCCACTCCCAGAACGCGACCCCGAAGCGGAAACATGGATCGCGTCACTCCCCCTCCTCGAAGTGGCAGAAGCATGGGGCATCAGTGTTGGGTCCTACTCGCATCACGGCGCCGCGCCACTCGGATACTACAAACACGGATCCAACGGCGAGGCAATCATGCTCGGCGTAGAGAACCTCTCCACGTGGTCTCACGAGCTCATTCATTCCGCAGATCAACGTTTGGGCGGACTTAAAGAAGCGAAATGGCACCGTGAGATCGTGGCCGAACTCGGCGGCGCAGTCCTGCTCACGTGTATCGGAGAAACCCACGAAGCAGATCTCGGCGGCGCTTACCAATACATAGAGGCTTATGCCAGCGAAGCCAAGATGGATACTGCACGCGCATGCATTGAAGTAATCAACCGCGTCTGCGCATGCGTCGACCTTATCCTCAAAACCGCCGAATCACTCGAGTCCGCCGCGATACCCGCCTAGACGCGCCGCAACTTCCCGCCTCATCACATTCAGCGAATCTAAAACCAACAACAGCCCGGTGTGGGGACAGCCATGTCCTACCGGGCCAAAGCAAGGAGGTACAACACCCATGAACAACGCCATCAGTCACTCGCAAACCTGTCCAATCTGTGGCGCGCCACGCCTGGCACAGATAGAAGCCATCCCGGTACGCGGGCGCATCAGCGTAGAACGTCAATACGCCTGCGGCCGGCGCATTCATTGCACATACGCGCTAGTCGGAATGCGCGTCCAGCCGGATTGTGGCGCAGCCAATACATCCGCGCACGTAGACAGACAAAGCAACGACACCTGAATCAAGACCATCCGCAGCGCTCTCGCAAGATTGCACCTAAGCGCACCTTTCAACACCGCTCCATCGACTCGTAGCTAGTACCGGAATCCAAATCAGACCAGCCCGGTAGGCGAAATGCGTCCAACCGGGCCACAACCACTCAAGGAGAAAGAGCCATGAACACGCAACAACTTCAACCACTCTTCCACCTGGGCCAAATCGTAGCCACGCCAGGCGCCCTCGACGCCCTCACCCGCAACAACACCACCGGCTTGGAATACCTCAGACGCCACGCTACCGGCGACTGGGGAATCCTCACCGAAGGCGACAAACAAGCCAACCAAGAAGCCCTGCAAACCGGAGCACGTATCCTGAGCAGTTTTTTGCTTGCGGACGAATCCGAGCTTTGGCTCATTACCGATGCCGCCATAGACGACAACGGCACACGGCTCGTCACCACGTTCCTCTTGCCCGACGAATACTGAACGTCACAGGCGCACAGTCCTTTACCGATCCCATCCATTAAGAAGAACAAGAAACTATGAGGTGAAACCATGAAGACCATCAAACAAACCACAGCACATCGCATATACACATCAGACGACCTGCCCTGCATCCAGACCGAAGACGAACGTCTCGCCAAGGTAATCGCGTGGGCGGACAGCCATCCATACGCGTGGCAGTGTGTCTGCGGCCGGCGCAGCAAAGCATTCGGCAAAAACTCCAGCGTATACATCGGCTGGGCCCAGCGCAGCGACGCACCAAGTGCAATTCTCGAACGCGCCCGGCACCTGTACGAACTTGTCCACGGCGAATACCCCTACGCGAACGAAAACTCCATTTTCATATGGCGAGCGAAGTTCACACTCGAACACTTCGGGGACAAAGAATTCACTGGTGGTTTCTTCCAGCAGCACGACGCGAAGTACCCCCGCAGCTGCCTCGTCCTGGACTACACCCCATCAACGCTTCAAATCGTACTCGAAAAATTTGAGGCTTGGATGGACCGGTACCACGACACCACCCGCATCACGGTGGACGGAGAAACCGTCCGCACCTATCCCAGAAAGGACAAACGACCATGTCAGACATCCATCGCTTCATGCGGTCCAAACACGGACGCCAATTCCTCGAAGGTATCCGCACCCACCTCGAAGGTCACCGGATCACCCGCGTGACGTTCCAGGCCACCGAGGACGGCATCACCACGACCCTCCACCTCGACAACAACGACGATTACACCTTCCAGGAAGATGAACTGTCCACACCCACCCTTCAGGAACAGTTCAGCTCAGACTTCCGCAAACGAACGTACGCCAAGAAACCCAAACGAACGCAACGAAAGGAGACATAACCATGGGTGACGCATGCAACATGGCTGATATCGAACGCTTCATGCGATCGAAGGACGGCAAAAAGCATCTCAAGGAAATCAAACAGATGCTCAAAGGAAAAACCGTTGTGGATGTAACCTTCACGAATGAAGTCTGGACCATCGCAACGGAAATCCACCTCGACGACGGCGAAACCTTTGTCATCTTCCAACCGTCGCTCGAAGTGGACGCATTACGCGAAGAGTTCGGCGACGCCATCAAGAAGGAATACTACAAGGACTACCCCGAACGGCGCGGGGAAAGGTGAGTAT
>CAZVXJ010000161.1:0-7628 GCA_964631675.1 uncultured Alphaproteobacteria bacterium | reverse complement strand
CTCATGCCCATGCCTGAACCGCTGATCATGACGTTTTGGGATCACCTCGATGAGCTCAGGAGACGATTCCTGCGCGCCATTGTGGCTGTTTCGCTGGCGGCGGCTGCTGGATTCTGGCTGGCGCCGAAGTTTCAGGATTTCTTGATTCAGCCCTTCAAAGACAAAGTGCCGGGTGAGTTGGCGTTTCTTGCACCGGCCGATGGGTTTGTAATTCAGGTCAAAATTGCCATTCTGCTCGGCATCGTGATTGCATCGCCCTATGCCCTGTTTCAACTCTACGGTTTCGTGGGCCCCGCCCTGCGCAAGCAAGAGAAGTCCTGGCTGTGGCCGATTGTTTTTCTGGCGTCGCTGCTGTTTTGGTCCGGTGTGCTTTTCGCGTGGTGGGTCCTGCCAACCGCACTGGAATTCCTGGGGTCTTTTGCGCAATCCGGTGTGCAGAATTTCTGGTCTCTTACCAGCTACATCAGTCTTGTTCTGTTTCTACTCCTGGCATTTGGGCTGATCTTTCAGCTGCCGTTGGCCATCGGAGTATTGATCGCCATCGGCTGGGTCCCATCATCTTTCTTCCGGCGACATCGCCGTTATGCGGTGGTCGCAATATTCGTCATCAGCGCACTGGCCACTCCAACGACCGACTGGTTGACCATGACGCTCATGGTTGTTCCCTTGATCCTGCTTTACGAAATGTCCGTTTGGATTGGCGTACTGATTGAGCACAGGCGAGCACGCAGGAGTCAGGCTGTGCAGAAATCGCCTTGATCAGAGCCGACCGCGCGAACTCCAACGATCAGACTTAAAATCATCGGCCCGTGTGAACTTCACACGGGCCGATAGGTTAAAGGACGGTGCGCCGGGAGGGCTTCCGGCGCACGCGGGCAAGACAACCGCTCTGGGCATGTGAGCGGTTTCTCATTTTATCAACTGGAGCCTGCGCGTTTCGGTATACTCCGCGGTGCGCATGCGCACGAAATAGACCCCCGCTGCCATATCATCTGCATTCCAAACCGCGACATGCTGGCCGGCTTCGTGTACGCCATTTACGAGCGTCTTGACTTCACGGCCCAGGACATCAAAAAGTGTCAAAACCACATCGCCGCTTCTCGGCAGAGCATAGGGAATGGACACCGTCGCGTTGAACGGATTTGGATAGGGATAATCCAGCGCGAATCTGAGCGGCATTTGTACTCGATTTTGTGAGGCCAATGCCCGAATCTCGAACCCGCTGTCGCTTGTGTCCAATATCGCGGGACTCGCGACACTCATCATGACCAGTCTGCAGTCAACCGCTGCGGGTTCGGTGATCATCCAGGTCTCGCTGGAGTCATTTTCTGTTTCGAGAAAGAGCGTGTCCAATCTGTTCACCGGTTCACCGCGCCACAATCCGATGGCGACAGGTCCGTCAAATCCGACTCCGACCCAGCGGAGGCGAATTTCAGAACCAATATCCAGTAGTTCGCCCCCGTTGGGAGCCACAACCGTAAGCGTGGGTTCGAGGATTTGTATGGGTACGTCGGTGGTATCGGTCAATCCGTCACGGCCCAGTGCGCGAATTCGAAGTGCTGCCAAGTCTGTTGGCGGACCCGTCACGCTCCACTGCATCGAATCCATTGCCGAGCCATTGAGTTCCTCCCACGGCTCTGACCTTTCACCGCGTGAGATGTCAATTCCAACCGCTCCAACGTAATGCCGCGTGTTCCAATGGATCCAGCGCTGTTGCCCGATATACCACGGGCCGCTTTCCACATAAAGCATAATCGACGGTACAACGATGCTGCGCTGCACACTGGTGGCGCTCACGTTCGGATAGTCCACGGAGGTAACTCTGAACCTTAACGAATCTGTTTCAGTTTCAGGCAGAGTGTAGATGTACTGCGTGTCCGCCACCGATTCGCTGATTACTTCCCACAACCCATTCACACCATTCAGCGAACGCTCCAGGCGAACCGCGCCACTGCCGTTTGACCAGCTCCATGTCAAGGTAAGTGAACTGCCGGATGTGTCGATTCCCGGCTCTGATGGTGACAGGAACTGCAGGATGGGCGGTGGCGGCAAAATTACAAAAGTATCGGTCGTGTCTGCAAGGCTGCTGTCATCTTGCGCAACCGCTTTCAATCTGGCCCCCGCTGTCGGCAATCCGGAGACAGTCCACACATACAGGCCAGCAGGCACACCGCTGAACAGCGTTTGCCATACCCCGTCTGGTGCGCGCTGAACAGCAATGTCCGCCAAGTGCTGCTCGCCATCCATCGCGAGCGTGATACTCAATTCGTCGCCAAGAGTCAGAGTATCCGACGCAGGAGAATATGAAACTTCCAGCGACGGAATGTAGAACTCCATGTTGTTTTCCAGCGTATCGCCTACCCACCCGTACGTCTCGGACACAATTCGAAAACGTGCACTCGACGTCACTTCGCCTGAGACCGTCCAATTCAGGCCGTCCTCATGCACAGTAGATATAAACTCCCACTGTTCAGAAGGAAAATCGCGATTCAACTCGACCAGCACCGCCCCGTCTGACTCGTGATTCGTCCACTCCAGCGGCAAGGCTGCGCCGATACGATAGCGTGGCACGGTTGGCTCACTCAAGTGCAGTGAAGGGACGACCACTCTTATATCCGTGGCCATCGCAGTCAGTTCGGGGCGCAGCGCGGAGGCGATGCGAACAGCCAATGTACTCGTTTCCGGACCGGAAGCAATCCACACTAGTGAATCGGCATTGGACCAGCCCAATTGCTGCCACGTTCCGTTCGGATAGTCCCGTTGAATCTCGACTTGCACGCCGCCCACAACATGTGCCCGATGCCACCGGATGATGGCATCCGTTCCGGCCACCCAGCGAGTTCCCGCAGTTGGGTCGGTCAAAAATAGAGCAGGCACGAATGGACCGAGGAGTTGTACGCTGTCAGACAGAGCATTTCCGCTCTCCGGCTCGATAACCAGGAAAGAGTTTTCGCTTTCAACGTCCGGAACCACGGCACTCAGCGAAGTTCCCAGCAGGCCTTGACCCAGCGTATCGGTTTGCACGTTGCTGCGAAGTAACACACGCACAGGAGCGGCCGTTGCGACTCGAATCCAATTCACGTTGAGCGGATCCCCTGCAATCAATTCAGTGCCGTCAGCGGGAGATGTCAGGTCTACCGCCGCGGTCAAGAGACTGAAGCTCGCACTGGATTCATCAAACCAGCTCGAGTTCACGTTGGAGACCACTCGAATACGGGCATTTGTTGTTGGGACGCCACCGGTAATCCAGATTAGCGAATCAGCTTCCACATTTCCACCTATGGACTCCCACGCTCCGTTCGGATAACTACGATTTAACTGGACACTCACAGCGGCCGGGTGATCCGTTTCACTCCAGCGCACGGTAAGTGGGTTACCAATGGCAAGGACTTCTCCGCCGTTCGGAGCACTGACGTTTATGGCAGGCGTGACGATTGAAAACATGGACGAAACATCCGAGTATGCCGGATTTTCACTGCTTACGATTTGAAGCACGGCGGAATCTGTCGGCGGTGCCGTTGGTGTCCAATTGAACACATCTCCATTGATGCCGGAGTGCACAAGTTCATAGTTGGATCCTCCATCTCTCGACAAGTACAGTATGATTGAGCCGTTCACAGCAGTACGACTCCATGTCAACGGGAACGCAAATCCCATCGGCACTCTTGATCCGATCTCCGGACCATTCAGAGTTAACCCTGCAACGAAGAGGGAAATTGCATCGCCGGTCGTATCGCCTACGGTGGAATCAATATTCGAGACGATACGGAACCTCGCGTTTGAGGTGGAAGGCCCGGTTACATTCCAATGGAAGGCAGAGTCGGATACGCTTGCCGATATCGATTCCCAATTGTCACCGGGGTATTCCCGGTTCAGCTCTAATCTAACATCATCCAGGTTGTTGACGCGGTCCCATGCAATGCTGAGCTCGTCTCCGGCGAGATAGGTTTCGCCGCCGATCGGAGTAACAAAATTCAAATCAGCCACGCCAAGCGAAAACCCACCTTCCGACTGCGTTGAGACATTAATGCCTGAGGCAGTTTGCAGTCGAATTTGAGCGTTGGGAGACGACGGGCCAGTGACTACCCACCGTATGGTATCGCCGAGAACCCCCTCACGAATCAGGCTCAGAGTGGACGTTGGGCCACGATCTATGTAAACATCCACCGGTTCACTCACGAAGTAACGTTCCCACTCAATGGTGATGCGTCGCCCAATCGGCATAGGATCACCCGGATCCGGTTCCACCAGTTCGAGATGCGGTTCCACAATGGTGCAATTGAATGGCGTCATGCCGGAGACCCAACTCTGCGCTGTCCGCGATACCTTGAACCGGACCGTGTTGGATCCCGGCGTTGGAATCACCCACAACAACTGCATTGCATTGGTCACACCGATTTCCGACCAGGGGCCGCCGCTGCCATTCACTGAATATTCCAGCCTGTATGGCCCCGGCGCGAATCTCCGTGTCCAAGCAATATTGAGTGTATCACCTGCGCGGTAGGTTGTTGCGGATGCTGGCGATACAATCGACAGCAATTGCTGACCGACTCTGATCGCACCGTTCGTAGTGTCACCGATACTCGAATTCTGCCCGGAAATCACTCTGAATCTGGCGTTTTCGCTGGTGTTTCCGGATGCAATCCACTGCCACGTCTCGCCATAGAGACCACTTCCCAAGGTTGTCCAGTTTCCAGAAGGCCAATTCGTCTTTTCTTGAATGTTCACCGGACCACTTACTCCGATTCGAGACCATGTGAAACGAAGCGTGTCTCCAATTCCTATCGAATCACCGGCAACAGGAAGATGCAAAGTCAGAGTTGGATTGTAGATGAATACGTTCTCATCGCCCAGATCGTTCACGGAGGGATCGAATGCCAGCGAGACGCGGAAACGGGAATTCACCGAAACCGGGGTGTTGACAGTCCACACCATTGTATCTGCATTCGTCGGGTTACCGATGTATTCCCAAGTTTCCGACGGATAGTTGCGGTTCAATTCAAGTCGCGCCAGACCCGGAGCGTTCACCCGTCCCCAGCGCGCCGTGATGGTCTGCCCCGTCACAAGCGTGTCGCCACCGTTGGGATAAATGAAATAGATGTTCGGTAACTGAGTTCCGAAATCAGAATTGGTGATATCGAACACGTCGGCACGGTTTGCCATTGAGACGCGAATACGGCCATGCGAAAAATTCTGGTTTGGTACGATCCAGTTGTAGGAGTTTCCGTTGGCGTTGGCCGTCAGCAGCTCCCAGGCACCGTCCGGATAATCTGTATTGAGTTCTACACGAATGCTCCCCGGTGCCGCTGTCCGGGTCCAGTTAATCGGCACGACAGTAGACGGATCAAACAACTCCCCACCCACTGGATAAGTCAGCACGAGTGAAGGGAATGCGATGGCGAAGTCCTGATCGGCCACGTCGCTCACCTCTGCTCCGGCGATGGTCACCCGGAATCTGGCATGTGCGGTGACTGGTCCGCTAACGATCCAGTCGTATGCGCTTGACATGATTCCGTCTGCGATTTCAACCCACTCGCCGTCAGGGTATTGATAGTTTACTTCAATAAGCGCAGGACCGTTCGCGTCCGATCGGGTCCAGCTGATGGATTCCAAATTTCCAATACCCAGCACAGTTTCCTCCATTTCGAGGAAATCGACGTACGGCTCGAGAATGATCTGCGGTGCTGTCGTATCGCCCAGTCCAGAGTGATGAATCGATACAATTCGAAGTCTAGCGCTGTTCGTATGAGGGCCGGCTGCAATCCAAGTCCATTGATCGGCAGTTACATTGGAAGCCAGTAAATTCCAGCTGTCCAGCGGGTCGTTCTGACTCCAGTAGATGTTGACTCCGGGGGCCAAATTGAGCCGTGTCCACGACAGCAACAACTCATCTCCGGTATAAAACGAATCCGTGCTCAGGGCGGAAGTGAGCGTCAGCGATCGTGGCAGAATAGCGAGATTTGCGTCCAATGTGTCCCCAACGGCGGGCATATCCACAGACATGGCCCTGAGGCGTGCTGATCCGGTATTGGGACCGGTTGCCGTCCAGTACAGTTCATCCAGAGCGGTCGTGCCGAGCGTTGTCCAGCCTCCGCCGGGATAATTTCGATTCAAGTCAACACGCACATTGCCGGGTACCGCGCTGCGATTCCACGAAATCAAGTTCTGAACTCCGATAGCAAACGAATCATTCGCCGATGGCTCCGTGATGGAAATTTGCGGATGAATGATCTGGAAATTCGACTGCGACTGATCATTCATGTTATTGTCCAGAGTAGCACGGACCTTGATTCGACAGGCGACCGATGCCGGAGCGGTAACTGTCCAGAGGACTGAATCCGAATTCATGTTCGAATAGAGCATTTCCCATGAACCACCCGGATACGAGCGATTCAACTGGACGTCAACATTGCCCACACCCACTCGCAGCCATCGCAGCCAACTCTGGCTCCCCACACTCAGCACTTCGCCTCCGTCCGGCCCCAGAAGTGTGATGCCGGGCGACAGAATGCGGAAGTTGGCATTGGATGAGTCTCCAATCAGTGGATTTGTGTAGACTTCACTGATGACTCTCACTCTGGCGTTCAGAGTCGAGGGTCCGGTTGCTGTCCAAACGACCAAATTTGTCGTCACGCCCGACGCAATCGTCTCCCACGTTGCTGAGGGATACTGGCGATTCAATTGCACGGTTACAGCACCCGGATGGTCCGTTCTTGTCAATGAAATATTCTGTTGACTGCCGATGTTCCACTGCTCATTGCCGTTGGGCGCCGTTACGGTTAGAGCCGGAGCAATAATCGAGAAATCGGCTGCGGATGTGTCGGCAAATTGCGGGTAGGGCTCATAGACTACGCGCACGCGCGCGTCAACAGTGCTGCCTTGCGAGATCGTCCAATTGTAGCTTGATCCGGTTTGACCGGAGGCGAGTGTGGTCCAACTTCCTCCCGGATAGCCTGTGTTAACGTCTACTCGCACACCGCCCGTCAATCCCGCCCGAGTCCAGGAGATAGTCTGAGTCGAATTGCGCAACCATACTTCCCCGCCGTTCGGAGAACTGAGAGTGATCGACGGCTGGAATAGCGTGAAGTTCGATGCGCTTGTATCGCCTACCTGTGAGTCGCTGATCAGGTACACCTTTACCCGCGCCGTTGTGGAGGGTGCACCGGAAGGCGTCCAAACGAGTGAATCCGCTGTCGTAGTGCCAATATTCTCCCAGCTTCCGCCCGGGTAGTTTCGTTTCAATTGAATTTGAACTGATCCGGGTGCACTGGACCTGATGATGCGAATTGTATTCGGAATGCCCAGGTTGATGGATTCGCCGCCATTAGGATTCACCAGCGATATTTGTGGCATCACCACTTGGAAATTCGCATTCGAGGAGTCGCGAAGCGAACTATTCGCCGTCGAGATCACGCGCATTCTTGCAGTGGTCGTCGCGGGGGCGGTCGCCGTCCAGTCGTACGAACTTCCCGGCAGAGAAGTTGAGATCACATCCCACGTGCCGCCAGGGTAGGTGCGATTGATTTCCAAACGAATGTTGTCAGAAAACCCGACTTTTGTCCAAGTCACGGGGTAGACCTGGCCCACTGACCAGGCCTCACCGCCGTTAGGAGCGTTCAGTGTGAGGG
>CAZVXJ010000160.1:0-7641 GCA_964631675.1 uncultured Alphaproteobacteria bacterium | reverse complement strand
CATTCAAAGTCCGGGCAACATCTCCTACTGATGCCGCTCCATCCAACTCCTGTAGTCCAGTGCCAGCGTTCTCAACTGATATGCGGCTCTGCCGCTCGGTGACGGTTTCCCCGTCCGAGAAAGGATTTGGCTGGCTGACAGACGCTCGATCTGTAATCTCCACCGTCAGATTGCCGTGTGCCACCGCCGCAGGAAGGAGAACGACCGCTGATCCTACGACAATGGTTCCGGTCCGTTCGTTGATTACAATGCGGTCCGACGGGACGGGTGTGACCAGAATGTCTTCTACCTCAGATTGAAATTTGAATTTTTGTCCCGGTTCGGTATGATACTCAGGAACGGATACAACTACGGTAGCGGGGTCCAGGACACGGGCTGCCGACTCGTAGATTAGGTTTACGGCATCGGCGATCCGAACGGCAAGCTGCAGCTCGGGGCTATTCAAGCTCAACACGAAAGAATCGGCAGGTGCCGGAAGGGCCGGTCCATCCACAAAGAGGGTGGTACCGAGTGGAATCCTGCCTACTACCGAGTGATTCTTCGAAACACGGGATCCTTGAGACTCGAAATTGAACCCGCCGATGGAAAGGGCACCTTGTGCTTCCGCAACTGGTTTGTTCCATGGATCCAACAGCACCGTCCTGAGTAGGGTCCCACCCTGCAGGCTTGTCGCGTCACCCAGTGACGAAACCAATGCGTCAATGCGCGAGCCTGAGCGCGATCCCGCCCTGATTTCGCAGCTTACCATTACAGCGGCCACGTTCTTAAGCTTCAGTGATGTGGGATCGACTTGTATGCCGAAATTTTTCAACATGCTTGCAAAGGCCTGCGGAGTGAAGGATGACTTGCTGCCATCCCCTGTTCCCGCAAGGCCGACGACTAACCCGTACCCGGTCAAGGTAGTAGATGTCGTATTCGGAGCGTTCGTAATGTCGCGAATCCGCACTTGCGCATGCGAGTGGGAGACCGAAATCAAGAGAAAAAGTGCAAGTGAGTAGACTGTGGATTTATGGGTCATTTAGAATAGCCAATCAAAAATACGTGACAGGATTCCCGGTCGCTCGGAATTCGCGAGAACTCCCTTGCCTTTGAACGAGATTTCAGCATCCGAAATTGCATCGGAGCGAACCGAATTGTCCGGTGCGACATCTTCCGGCCGAATCACGCCAGAAAGTACCGTCAGCTGGCGCTCGCCATTGATGATGACACTTTTTTGTCCTTCGATGCGCATGTTACCGTTGGGAAACACTTCAATTACCTTAACTGTAACAGAACCGGTTAGCCGACCTTGGCGGGACGTACGTCCATCGCCTTTATGCTCACCCTTCGACGAGCCGCCACCACTCAGCAAAGGTATGAAGTCCAGTGCGCCTGTGCCGCCCGCGCTGAGTTCGGCGTCAAACTCGGATTTCGTGTTTGTGTTTGCTACAGCAGATGCGGATGTATTTTCGACGATTTGTACGGTGAGTATGTCACCCACTGAGCGCGCAATGCGATCCGCGTACATGGATGGTGCGGGTGTTAGCGCATAAGGACAGGATACTGCGACAAACAGAACACCGAGCACAGAACTTGTTAGTAGATTAGAATACAATTTCTATTTGTCCTTCATTTCGAATGATCGCAGAGTACACTTTTCGAGTATCTTCCTGAATCACGCGAATGGTTTCGCCTTCAGATCCGTTGGAGAGTGAGCGCCCCATCATTGTAATGCGCACATCCCCTACGGCCAAGAGCATCCTTACCTGCTGCCCAGCTCTTACAATCGGAGCCGGAATTAGATCATGCGCTGATAATGGTCGTCCCGGAACAAGTGTTCGTGCGGCGATATGCGGAGTCGTAAATGTTTCCAGGCTGAGTATCGGAGACTGTTGATTGGTGATTTCAAGTTCGGCGTCCGTGAATGCTTCCGGTTGGATTCCACTTCCCGACGCAATGGTCCTAGACGGCGTAGGAACCCGTGCAAATACTTTTGCAATTCCGTTCACTTTTACCGTTTCCGATGAGCCATTCGCAGCCTTGCGCATTAGAGAGTATGTCTGAGGTCCACGCGCGCACGCTTGCACCTTATCAACTATTGTCCAATCTTCCGAAATCTCCCAGTTGGTTCTTGATGCGGTTCGCGATTGCCATTCCGCGCGAACTTTGCCTTCACCCCACGATTGCTCGATGGCTCTCTCAATGCACTGTGAGCCCGGCGAGGCCAAAGACAGCGACGAGCAAATTGGAATTGAAAGCCATATGCACCAATTCATGATTATCTTCTTAATCCGGCTGCAATGCCGATCATGTCGTCTGCGGTTTTCACGGATTTTGAGTTCAGCTCGTATGCGCGCTGAGCCGTAATCATCGCGATCATCTCGTTCACAATCTTCACGTTGGAACTCTCAAGATAGCCTTGGTCAAGTGTGCCAAGACCGTCAAGCCCGGGCTGGGACACCACGGGATCACCTGATGCAATGGTTTGTTTCAAGAGATTTCCGCCCATATTCTCGAGTCCGGCTGGATTGACAAAGCGAGCTAGTTCTATCGTGCCCACTTCCGTCGGTTCACTGTTAGTCGCGGTTGTGATTAACACTCTTCCATCTCCCTGAACCAGCACCCCTGTCGAATCAGGAGGAATGGTGAACGGTGGTTCCATCGGAAGACCATCGGCATTGACGATTTGTCCCTCTGACGAGAGTTTCCAGGATCCGTCGCGCGTATAACCGATGGTTCCATCCGGCATGAGGACTTGAAAGAATCCATCGCCACGAATCATCAAGTCAAGCGGATTTCCTGTCGCCTGCGGTGCTCCGACTTCAAAGCTCTTCACTGTAGCCACTGCCTTCGTGCCTCCGCCAATCTGCAGCTCTGCGGGAATGTTCGTACCCTGGGTAGTCGGAGCAACTGCCCGGAGTTTTTCATAAATCAGATCCTGGAACTCCACGCGACTGCGTTTGAAACCGGTAGTATTGGCATTCGAAATGTTACTGGCGATGTTGTCGAGATTGGACTGCTGTGCGTTCATTCCGGAGGCGGCCGAGTAGAGTGACTTAATCATGATTGAAAGAGTGTTTTCGCTGGTCTAGCGCGACTAAACCCGGGCGAGTTCGCCAACGGTTTGTTTGAGAGTATCGTCTTGAGCTTGAATGAGTTTTGCGTTGACCTCGTACGCTCTGGCGGTTGAGATCATTTCAACCATTTCGCGCACGGCGTCAACATTGGATGTTTCCAGAAATCCCTGACGGATTGTCGCTCTCTCCACCGGTGTGGGCGCCTGACCTTGTGCCGCTGCGAATGAAGATCCTGATTCTTTCAGCAACTTCTCTCCGTCAGCAAACTGCACCACGCGCAGCCGATCCACTAGCACGCCGTCCACACTCAGGTCCCCGTTTGCGGCAAGTGTCACCGAGCCTGGCGGAATTGTGATGTCCCCACCTTCGCCCTGAAGCCGTCGGCCACTACTATCTACGACCAAACCCTCGGCTGTACGCTCAAAATGACCATTCCGTGTGTACAATTCGCGTGATCCGTCGCTGGTCACAAAGAACCCCATTCCCTGCAGCGCAAAGTCAAGCTCTACACCGGTTGGATTGAAGGCGCCGGGAGAAAAATCAGTCCAGCGCCCGGCATTTGGCTCAGACGGGTCCGTGCTGCCAGTCGATTTTGCTTCAACGAATTCCGCTGCGAACAGCCGGTCGCGTTTGAAACCGACGGTATCTGCATTGGCGAGATTGTTCGCTGTCAGATCCTGCCGGAGCGCGTTTTGGCGCATGGCCATTGCCGAGGTATGAATGCCTTTGATCATAACGTGAATTCTTATTCCTTGCAGGAAAAGTGCAATCTTGGTGCCACTATCTATAGCATCTTAAATCTATAAATATACTTGTTTTGACCACCAGGATGGATGGACTACTGGAAGTGGCGGGCTGATTAGACTGAGCAAAACGCTAATGCGAGGGAAGAAATTGCCGGGCGATGCAGACGCTTGATCTGTATCGCGAGAATCAAGGCAGGACTAAGATCGAGTTATACTAAGTGTGGGCGCTACTCTTCGTGAGTTGCTTAGGTACGTAGATCAAGAGGCGGTGAATATGGAGTATCGCCGGGCGGCGGCGAAGGCAAGAGACGCAGCCGGACGCGCGGAAAAACGGCGAGTACTTGAACCACTATCTCATCACCCGGGATGACGTCCTGCTCAGGCTCGGCGACCATACTGTAGCCTTTTAGTGAGATCAGAACACGGTTCGGGCCGAGCTTACGGCGTACGGTCGCGGAGAGAGTTTCTCCGACACGGAGAGGGATTCGCAAAAGTGGCAAGTTTTCCTCGCAGTTAGATGCTACTGATTGAGGTCGATGATGAGCTTGACCTCGTCCTGACCCATCTCGAGTTCCTGAGCAATGCCCTGAACGTCCCGACCCTCCCGGTGAAGATCGAGCACGCGACGTACACGCTTATCCATTGCAGATTCTTTCGCTTTTGAAGCTGGCGGTTCGTCTGGCGCTGAACTCGCTTCCGGCGCGGCGAGTTTCTCAGCCAAGACTGGCTTCGGTGCAGGTACGGGGGCCTTTTTGACGACTTGCTTGAGTTTTTGTAAGTCATCTGTGACCTGTTCATGAAGTTCCTCGATGGCTTTCCGCGGCGTGCGGCGTTTCAAACGAGTGCGTAGTGAGGAGATCCAACCGGAGACATTGGGTGCCAGGATGCCGCCTACGAGTCCACTCACGACTGCTATGGCCGCCATCACTGCATAGCTTAAAGGCGTCACCTGTGCCGACTGAGGTGGAGGCAGTGAGCCACCGTCTGATTTAGCCAAATCAAATTCGGGAGATAGGTCAAGTGGCTTGCCTGTAATCTCGCGATAGCGGTCTGCCTCTGTTTGGGCCTTGTTCTTTTCACCAATTGCGAGATAGAAATAGGCGAGCACAGCGCGGACTTTTGCCGGATCGAGATTTGAGGGCGGTTCAGGTTCAGGATCAGCTTCCGCAAACCGTGTCTGAATCGGTTTGTCGCCAGGAATATACTTCGGTTTGTCTTCCTGTGTGCGAGCTTCTTTGGGTGTCAAATCAATGGCCAGCCGCCATGGAATTCCGGACAGCGGGAGTTCGGATGCACTCGCTTCGTGTGCCAGTGTGATTTCGAACACCAAATCACTTTCGCCCTGTCTGAATGCGTCTACGGCTCTTACTGCACTAAGACCCACGGGGAGGGCAGGCAGTGCAAATCCGGGACGAGTTACGGCATTTCGAAACATGATTTCCACGTGCTGCGGATCCTTGGCGGTGATAAAACTCTGTGTCTCGGATTCAAACTCGAAAACGAGACGGTCAAACGTCTTGTGCGGACCGATCCGCACACTGTTCAGGTGATTGGAATTCGTCGCCGCAGAAAGCTCGCAAAGGAACAAAACTGTGAACAGCGCCAGATGATATTTTGCGACTCTAACTTGCATTAACCTATGCAGTAAGATCAAGGGAACCGCTCTCGTCCGCAGACGGATCGCGGGGCGATTCCACCACAGCCTCGTCAGGCGGTTCTTTCTGGTTAGTTTCTTCGGATTCATACTGGTCTTCACCAAACTGTTCGTTAGTGGACTGGCGATGGTGTTCATTGCCGTCCGCCTCCCTTATCCGATACGAGAAATCACGGGTGGTCGAATCGGGAGTGGGTTCAATGCGGCGTATGCGGTCGGAATACTCGCGACCAGAGAGCCGTTCGTGGGATTCAACAGGACGCATCATGGGAAACATCCTCCATCAATTTCGAGAGGCTCTTAGCGATTCATGCCGGCCCGAACGGTGGATCGCAGCTTCAGTATAGCCTTACTGTGTATCTGCGATACCCTCGATTCCGTGAGTCCCAGCACCTCGCCGACCTCTTTCAGATTGAGTTCCTCGTAATAGTAAAGCGCAAGTACAAGCTTTTCCTGCTCCGGAAGGCTTTTTAAGTGCTTCACCAACAACTCGCGAAGTTCTTTTTCCTCTACTTTCTCATGATTGGACATTGCGCTTGCGTCAATGGCAATGTCAGCAAGCGTGCCTGCATCTGAGCGCTGCCCTGGAAATGAATCATCCAGTGAGAGAAGTACAGCAACGTTGACTTCATCAAACACCTTGTACAACTCGTCCATCGTAACATTGAGCGATTGTGCGATTTCCGCATCCTCCGGAATTCGCCCCAACTGCTGTGAAAGTCCCTCGACGGCACGTTCAAGCTGCCTTGCGCGCTGTCTCACTGAGCGTGGAACCCAGTCCAATTCGCGCAGGCTGTCTACCATTGAACCGCGAATACGATTCATGGCAAATGTCTCGAATTTGACTCCGTGGCTGGCATCGTAGTTCTCAAGCGCAGAAAGCAACCCTGTTACGCCGGCTGAAATCAGATCATCCAGTCGGACACTTCGGGGAAGCGAAGTAAGCATACGGCCGGCAACACGCCGCACAAGCGGGAGGTACTGCATGAGCTGCTGGTCCCGGGCATCCCCAGATCCCGAGCAACTGTAAGCCTGCCATACCGTTTCACGTGGCCGCATCGCTTTCATGTTTTACGATTTAGAAATTGTTTCCTGTACCTTGCAGCCCGCGACTATCGACGGTCAATTCTCCAGGCACTCCTGGATCCGTCTTTCTTGCCTGATATGCCAGGAATTGAAACAGCAATTCTGTAGCCTTGCAGGCCAGGTACATTACCGCCCACAATACCGCAAGCCTTATCAGAAGTGAATCATAGGGAGTTTCGTTCCACAGGCCGTGCGCTGCCACGGACAGCACTACAATGCGCCGCATCGTAGTTAACATTTCTGCAAAGGCTGATTTTCGTTTGGTTGCCACGGCGTACTCAGCCAGTAATTTCGGTTCGAACTGAACGGCGTGCAGTGTCGGTCACGGCCGTTGCGGCGGTTTCAATTCTCAGCCAATCGCGAATCATGCTGAGCGAGAACCGCTGAAGATCACCTTTCGATGACTGTCCGGCGCATAGCCAGGCTATCGGTTTGGAGGATGAGCGCGCGATGTTGATGATCTGACCACAGCGCATGGCTTCGTCCATTCTTGTGAAGCTTAGATGCGTGGTCTCGAAATCACGATAGCGGTCGCATGCTACAATGAGCTCGTCGTCCCGCACCATGGCACTCATTACATGATGAGTTTCATCAGGGCGTAGGGCACTCAGCAGAGCCGCCAGTGACTCAATTCGATTGATATCGTGGAGGCTTACGGCCGGAGTGTCGATCAAAATAGTCTCACAAGTATTGAGACGTGACAATGCTGCCGAGACTTGATCTGGAGTGTAGACAATTTCGAGTGGCAGGCGTGCGATTTGAGCGAACATGCGAAGTTGGTCAATAGCGGCCACTCGATGTGTATCCAGCGAAATGAGTCCAATACGAGTATTCGCATAGGCGTTCGCGTTCGCGGCAAGCTTCTGAACCAGAGTAGTCTTGCCGGAGCCCGGTAATCCTACGACGGCAATCTTCTGTATTTTCGCTTTTTTGCTGTTTATCGCTGCGGGCAGGATGACTGCGGCGCTGAGTTTGCTCAGCACAAAATCTTCCATTTTCGCAGAAGAAAGTAGCTCCTCTGCCCTAAACTGAACCAGTGCACTCTGAGCCAAATCCAGAGCAAATTCACGGTCAATACCAGACTTGTTCATTGACTCGC
>CAZVXJ010000159.1:0-7644 GCA_964631675.1 uncultured Alphaproteobacteria bacterium | reverse complement strand
GGCGAACACGGCTGGCAGATTTTCGAATTCGATTCCGAAGCCACCGTCCGCGGTCTTCGACCGGATTTCTCGGAACTTGTAAAAATCGGGCTGGGCCGCTTTGCCATCACTGCCAAAGCCAGTACGCCCGGCTTCGACATCGTCTCGCGCATGTTCGTTCCGATGCACGGCATAGATGAAGACCAAGCCACCGGCTCCATGCACTGCGCGCTCGCACCCCTTTGGAGCGCGCGTCTCGGCAAACCCATCATCTCAGCCTATCAAGCATCGAAGCGCGGCGGCACGATGGAAATCGAGTACTCCGGTGATCGTGTGTTGCTGCGTGGCCAAGCCATCACGATGATGTTCGGACAAGTGTATTTCCCGAGCTGATTTCAACTTTCAACTTTTTTCCAATGGACGTTCAAAACACGCCGCAAGGCGAAACACTCGTTGTTCATATTCACGGACGATTGACGCATCCGAAAGAATCAGAAGACTTTCATCAGCACGTCGCTGAAGCAATGGCCGGCGGCTTCAAGAAAGTCGTGCTGGACATATCGCATGTAGACTGGATGAATTCCACGGGCCTCGCGATGCTCGTCCGCGCGTATGTCACGCTCTCCGGCGCGGGCATTCCGGTGCGCGTCAGCGGTGCGACCGATGCCGTGAAAACGGTCATGAAAAGCACCAAACTCGACACCGTGTTCGGCATGCACGCAACCGTGAATGACGCCATTCAATCGATGAAAAATAATTAGAAATAGAGAGGACCGACTATGCAGATTCATTCGCGGAAAGAGAAGAATACGTTCGTCATCTCGCTCCACGGTCGCATCATCCAGGATGCGGACACCACAGAGTTCAAAGACGTCGTGCGCGAGGCAGTGATTAACGGACAGAAGAAAGTTGCTGTCGACATGAGCGGCGTGGACTGGATTAGTTCCACAGGCATTGCCGCGCTGATTCATGCCTACACGATGATGAAGGAAGTGGACGGAGAATTTCGGCTCGCTCAGATCGGCGAAGCCGTGCTAAACGTGCTCAAAATCAATAAGCTTAATCTTGTCTTCGATATTCATCCCACTGTCGATGATGCGGTTAACGCCATGGCCTGAAAGTAAAATCGCCGCCCACCGGGCGGCGATTTCATTATCGCAATCTCTTCTCGCACCGCTTGACAACGGGGCGCAGCATGCGCCTCACAATTCTCCTCGCCAACTCCGAGTTTCGAATGCAGTCCGCAATCATGGGAGAGGTCCGGTAGTATCCCCTTACAAACAAACGGCCGAATTCCGACTGCATCAGTCGCTGATCCCGGAATTCCCTGAGCACTCGGACCTCATCCGCATACTCTGATCCGTAGGCCGCGGTCGCAATAAAACACCCCTTCTTCGATTCCACGCGAATCTCAAACGACGCCGGATTCGATCCCGCCGCATCACTGAGCTTGTGGATGACTTTCCACTCGCGATCCCCCTCGAACCCTCCGTCACCCGCCGTCCACACTTTCACCATATCCTCCGGATCGCTGTCCATAATCCGCTTCAGCGGAATCATGTGTTTCTCCGGATGCACGGGCTTGTATCCGCCGATATAGGCACCGCTCGTATCGCTGGCATTCAGGAACACAAGATACTTGAATCCCTGACAAGAGACCTCAGCCATCCAGAACGGCCAGAGCACTCGCTTGGTTGTGAGTTGCTGAAAGAACACGTCGCGCACTTTTGAGTGCTCCGAGAGAATTCGCTTAAGTCGCAGCTCCGCCGACTCGAATGGATCGCTGAACGGCAGTGCGCGCGCGCCGGAAATGAGTGACTCATGAAAGTTCTCCAGGGGCGCCGTGGTGGACTGACGGATTACTTGACGGCAAAAATCTACGTGCACGCTGGCCCGACGATCTTCAAACAGCTCGCTCATGATGCGATCGCTGAGATCCTCAAGCGTCACGTCTTTCGCAGGAGGTGTAAAGAAACGGAATGCCGGAGCCTGCATGCGCAGCGAGAGTAGTTCATTCGATGCCGGAATCATCTCTGAAAAACCGCCTGAAATTGTGCCTGTTCCGCGCCAGCCGGAGTAGACGCCGCTAAAAAGATAAAACGGCCAAAAGGTGCATTCAAGCTTAAGAACTTTCGCTCTCGCCGCGAAAGTGGCAGGTACGTCATCATGTGACTGCCGCATCCATTGCTCTATGACTGCTCGTGCACGGGATTCCGGCAGGGCGCACGGCGCGCATTGCTCGGGTTTGGCCGAGTGAGCGATGTGCGACGTCAGCGGACCGCCGCACCACGCGCACACTGCGTGTGCTTGGCTTGAGTTGGCGGAGTTCTCGGCGCCGCAGTTCGTGCACTTGATGATGCCGGACGGAACCGGCCTTCTTAGCATGTCATGCATGGTACTTACGCACTCTCGATGACTTTCTTCTTCATCGCCGAAAACTCATCCTGAGTGATCGCGCCTTGATCAAGCAGCTCTTTCAAGTCCTTGAGTTTTTCAAGCGCGGTCTGCGCCGTGGCGCGTGGCGTGGGATTCGACATCGCCTGCTGAAGATATTGCGGCAGCATCGCACCGAGACCCATTCCCGCGCCAACGCCGACGGCGGTACCTGCGGTACTGTTTCCGTTCTCGGCAGCCGATTCCAAGGCCATCGCTGCTTTGAACTTCATGAACTCGTCCAAATTGCCCAGCGCCGCAATCGCGGACTTCATATCGATGATACTTTGCACGTCATCAGGCAGCGAAATGGAGTTTACGTAGAAATCGTGTAGCGATAGGCCCAGCCCCTTGAACTCGTCGGCCAATGCCGTGCGCACCAGCAGCGAAATGCGGTTAAACTGTGTCGGCAGGTCGAAAACGGTTTTCAGCTCTTGTCCCAGCACTTCTGTCACGCGCTGCACAATCACATTGCGCAGATAGTTGCCTACCGTTTCATCGAAGTAAAGTCCTTCCGTGCCAACGACCTTGTTCAGGAAGACCATTGGATCGGAAATTTGTATGGAATAAATTCCGTGTGCACGCAGGCGAACCAACTTAAGTTCATTATCGCGAAACGCAATCGCAGACGGAGTTCCCCATTTCAGATTCGGAAACAGCTTGGTGCTGAGAAAGTATACTTCTGCGCGAAACGGAGAATTCTCTCCATATCCGAAACTCGTGATCCACTTACCGACCGCCGGAATGTTCGGTGTCTTCAGAATGTGCCTCCCTGCAGGAAACACATCGAGCGCGCGGCCATCGCGAAAGAAGACGGCAAGCTGAGATTCCCTCACCGTGAGCTGTGCGCCCCACTTAACCTCGCATACGCCGTCTTCAGGCACGCGTGCGACCATTGTCTTGCCCGTGTCGTCGAGGAATTCGAGAACTTCCATGAGTTTCGGCATTACTTGTACTCCCGGATGTAGCTGTTGCGTTCTTCCAACGCGCTGTCCACGCGGTTCAATACTGTATCCAGATCGTGCATGTTCAGATCCTGAATGCGTTCGGCCAGTTGACTAATCAAGACCAGCAGTGCGAGATCACGATTCATGATTTCCTGCAGCTCTTCTTCTTTGAGCTCCTGCTGTTCCATGAAAGCCGATGCGCCGTAGGGAGCAAACTTCACTTGCGATAATAGCGTGTTGATGCGCTTGCGGCAATGCTCAACTTGCTCGGCCGTGCGAGATCCCGCTCGCAGTTCCGCCGAAAGCTTAGCGGTTAAAGCGGTTTCGCACTGCTGCAGAAGCGAGGCGATTTTGTCCCTTATTCGCGCGTCGCTCTGCCGGCGTTCTTCGCGCGCATTATATCCCGCATAGCCCGGCACGAGCTTGAGGATGCTGTCGAGAATGTTATGTGGTCTATCCATTCGACCTCAAACGGTTGGAGAAATTGAATTACTATCTGGAGCGCAAGCGATGTGCCACCCAATGCGTGGGGTCTTGTTCAAATGGTTCCGTTGCGCCGTGGTAGTCCGCTTGCCGCCCCGAACGGACAACTCATTCGGAAACGAACTACGGACTGCCGTGCGCGCGACCGAGAGAATGTAGTATCGGACTGACGTGCGGGCTACGGCGGAACGACGGTCTCGAGAATATTGTCTTCAATGTCTTGAGAGAATGGGGAGGGAGTGATAAATAGTGAGGGTATCCCCCCTTTGGTCCCCCCATCCTTCGCTTCGCTCAGGACAAGCTGTGGGGTAGAGAAGAAAAGAGGCGAGTCTTTTGGGTTCGCCTCTTTTTTGCCAGTTTGCAGTGCATGGAAATGTGGTGCGCCACGATTTCACCACGATTTACAGTTCTTGCGTGCTTGCTGTGCACGTAATGCGCCTAAACTGTGCAAACACAAATTAACTAAAGTTAGTTATTTTATATGTTTAGTCAATTGGTCTGCACATTGCATTATGCAATGACGGGAAGTTCCACTTCACTTCCCGCCCCGGCCCTTCCGGGATCATTCTCCGCTGCCCGACTCCTCGCACGGCTGATCATCCTAACATGGCAGCGGAGCAAAATTCCACGGATAACGGGAGGCTCCGTTGGTCGCTCATCCTGATTCAGGGCGTTCCCCGGTGTTGTGGTTACCCGCGATGAGTGCACGAATCCACTTGCATGACTTCCGACCACAGAGCCTTCCGATATCCGTTGACAATATGGCGAAACCTTGGCTGCCCGCATTGTCATCCCGCCTCACGAACCCCTCACAGAACGGCCTGCCTCGTCTCGCAATGGAGGGAGTTCAAGTCAAACACCGGCTCACCGCCGGTGTTTTTCCATAAGAGTGCAACTGCTGCCAAACCATGTCATGGGTTTGTGCGGAATCGCTAAGTTGAGAGTTGACAATTGCCTGAAACTTTTTTATCTTCACGAAGCGCGTTAAGACGTGGTTAAACTTAGAGCTTGCAGACTATGCGCCATCCAATCCGATACAGCCAGCCCAGCGCCTTGCTGACCCCCGAATTTACCCTTCGGTTCCTTCTGGTTGATACTCCTAACCTGCTTTTACACAAAACGTTACCGTGGCATCGTACGAAAAGCTCTCTGCTCCCAAGCAGGGCAGTC
Organism: uncultured Alphaproteobacteria bacterium; assembly: GCA_964631675.1. GTDB lineage: Bacteria > Electryoneota > RPQS01 > RPQS01 > RPQS01 > CAZVXJ01. Next base: position 2,632 of record CAZVXJ010000159.1, on the reverse strand, counting down.
CGATTACTGTCCAAAATGGGAGGTTGGTAGTTCCCGATGACCCGATTATCCCCTTCATAGAGGGTGACGGAACAGGGAGAGACATTTGGAAAGCCAGCCGCAGAGTTTTTGATGCGGCTGTGGATAAGTCCTTCGGCGGCAAGAAGCGAGTCGAGTGGTTTGAAGTCTACGCCGGAGAGAAGTCGACGCAAGTTTATGGTGAGAATATCTGGCTTCCCGAGGATACGCTCACTGCGATTAAAGAGTACATTGTCGCGATCAAGGGGCCGCTGACTACACCCGTTGGGGGTGGAATCCGCTCTTTGAATGTGACCCTCCGACAAGTGTTGGACCTCTACGCCTGCGTGCGGCCTGTCCGCTGGTTCTCAGGAGTTCCTGCGCCAGTCAAACATCCCGAGAAATTGAATATCATCATCTTCCGCGAGAACACGGAAGATGTCTATGCGGGAATTGAATGGAAATCGGGAACACCTGAAGCCAGAAAGCTCATCGACTTTCTGGGCAAGGAGATGGGCAAGAAGGTGCGCGAGGATTCGGGAATCGGTATCAAACCGATTTCAAAGACCGGCACCTACCGTATTGTGCGCAAGGCCATTCGCTGGGCCATCGAAAAAAAATTGCCCACAGTGACTTTGGTTCACAAGGGCAATATCATGAAGTTCACTGAAGGCGCGTTCCGCGATTGGGGATATGAGTGCGCGGCGGCGGAATTCGGCGAATATACCGTGACCGAAGCTGATGTTTGGGAAAAGCACGGCGGAAAAGCCCCGGCGGGAAAAGTAGTCATCAATGACCGTATTGCCGACTCGATGTTTCAGCAGGTGCTGCTGCGGCCTGATGAGTACAGCGTGCTCTGCACACCGAACTTGAATGGTGATTACATCTCCGATGCCTGCGCCGCTCAAGTGGGCGGACTGGGTCTGGCTCCCGGCGCCAACATTTCGGACTTCTATGCGGTCTTTGAGGCGACGCACGGAACGGCACCCAAATACGCAGACAAGGATGTTATCAATCCCGGCTCCGTAATCCTGTCCGGTGTGATGATGTTTGAGTATCTGGGCTGGCAGGAAGTCGCGGATTCCATACTGCGGGGAATCGAAGGTGCGATTTCACGCAAGAAAGTAACCTACGACCTGCACCGGCAGATGGAGGGAGCGACGAAGCTTAAGACCTCCGAATTTGCCGAAGAGATCGTCAAGAATTTGTGATACACTGCGTGTGGCTTTGATGTGTCGTTTGTCGCAGGTATCGCCGTTGCAGGTCTGGAGACCGACAACGGCGCGCACTGCGTGTGGTTTTGCTCTGAAGTTTGTTGTTTTTCGTTTGAAATTTCGGTTAATCCCTCCCCTCTGATTTGACGTTGTAATTCCTGTTTTGTTGCAGGCCGTTTTCCGGCTTTGCAATCGCGGAGACTACACTATGCATTTTACACACTGGTTTCGCGCCACGATTGCCGTAACACTGCTTGTTCTGTTTGCGCCCCGACTTTACGCGGCGACGGGCAAGATTGCCGGAACCGTTCTTGACAAAGAAGGCGAAGCCGTGATCGGCGCCGCTGTCTTAATTGTCGAGACCAGTCAAGGCGCATCGGCAGACATTGATGGCAGCTATGTGATCCTCAATGTTCAGCCTGGTTCATACACGGTCAGAGTCTCTTCTGTCGGATTCGGGACTCAAAACTACCAGGGAGTAACAGTTAGCGGTGATCAGACAACTCCGTTGAATGTGACCCTGTCCGCCGAGGTCCTACAGGGCAAGGAATTTGAGATTATTTACCAAAAGCCGGATGTGCAAGTTGACGTAACCGGCAAGAGTGTTACTTTCAGCCGCGAAGAGCTTCAAACTCGCGCCGCTCCTGATCTAAAATCCATTCTGACGAAGCAACCGGGCTTCAAAGTGGATCAGGAGGGCGCGATTCACGTTCGTGGCGGCCGCGAACATGAAGTGCTCGTGCAAGTGGACGGAGTGAACTTCCGCGATCCGCTTGTCAACAGCTCCAAGCGGCTCCTGAATTTGAATGCGCTGAACGTCGAAGAAATTGAAGTCATGACCGGCGGCGATGCCCGCTACGGCGGATTTCAGGCGGCGCTAATCAACGTGACGACTCCCGAAGGGTCCATGAAGGATTACACGGGAACCGTTGAATGGCGAACGGACCGGCTCTTTAAGAACTACAGTTTTGATATGGACCAGTATGACTATGCATTATCCGGTCCCGTGCCATTCTTGAACAGCGCGTTAGGTGGCAACAAGCTGAGCTTTTTTGCCTCTGGTACGTCGAAGCTGACCAACACTTACACTCCTTACAATGTTAATCGCGATGCCAGTGACTATCTGAAGGCTGGTTTTGATGTGCCTGAGCGTCAGTCCAATGACTACTCGGGTTTTCTTAAGCTGACTTACCGCATGGATCCCACCAAGAAGCTGAACATGTCATTCACGCGTGATTTCGGCATGTGGGACATCTATCCGGACGGTGAAGCGGCATTGGGCGGCGACTACGGCTGGCCGTATAAGTACAATGTTGCGAATCGGCCCTACACGAAAACCACGCGTCAATCGATCAACTTCGCATTTTCGCACAATATCTCAAAGAACACGTTCTACGAAGTCCAGCTTAAGAAAACCCGAG
>CAZVXJ010000158.1:0-7648 GCA_964631675.1 uncultured Alphaproteobacteria bacterium | reverse complement strand
TTGGTTGCGCGACAGCCGGTCTTTGACAGACAACCAGCGCTGAGGAACACCGACGTTGTCAGGATCGTTCAACCATCTCGAAGGTATCCCCTTGCTCCAGCGGAATCTGTAGTTATCCGCAGAAGTAGGGAGGTTTCTGTCGGCAAGTGAATAGTCACCGACTGTGGTGCGGACGCTGAAGGACCACTCCTCTGTTGTGTATGGGCAGCTGTGATAGCGGGTCTCTTCTCTCTTGCATGTCTTGGCTACGTACTTGCCGTTGACAGTTTTGCCGCACTCGTATGGAACCTCGACCTTGTAAGGGTCGCAGTCGTACGTATGCCGGCAAAGCCCATCGCGAGTGCAAGTCGTAACATCCTTGACCGCAGCCTTCTCCCAGCCGTTCCAGTTCTCGTGAAATGTCACTTGATCCGATACGGCGAGCCGGCTGCCTATGTATGCAACGAGCGGGTTGAAGACGAGAATCATCAACACCGAAGCCATGAGAAATTCGAAGCTATCGATCCGGTATCTCGACTGGCGCCAGTCAAAAAGAAACTTCAGCGCGGCACCTGAGGCGAGAACTATGAGCGTAGCCCAGAAGTTTAGTTCAAGCATTTGAAATCTCCTGGTATTGCTCGGTTCAAAAAAATGGTCTGGCACCTCTCTTGGTGCCAGACCGGTTCGGTTAATGTGGGCGAAAGCGGACAGAGAAGGTTAGTGCCAACTCCAGCGCAATCAGCGGACAGGCGAGTTCACCTTGCCCGATCACGATGACGTGGATTAAAGCTTCTCAGCCACCCAGGTATGAGCTACTCCGATCTGGACATAGCCATACTTGCTCGCTACCAGCTTGCGAATAAACGCTGGTTTGGCATAATCCGGCGCCTCGAACGTCGGGCGACCTTTTGCAGTTAGAACGGTGATACGAATCATACAGGCCTCGTATGTTAGTTCGAAACAAACAAATCCATTCGGCTCAAACCGGTAAAGTAGTTGATTTGAATAGACTTGGCTACCTGAAAAGCGAGAATTTCAAAATTCTAGTTGAGATACCTCCGAGAAATTTTTGTAATGGGATTTCATGAATAGCAAATGAGGCGCCCCAATTCAAACAGCGCATGCTGGCGATAAGCGACTTGCAACAAGACACCATTTGTTAGAGTGACAGACTATTCGAGAGTCATCACAAAACTGGCCCAATTTAGACGCCGTTCGTCGCCCCATCACAGCGTCCTATACGTTTGGCAAGAATCCGGCCCAATCTGGTGGCGCCTGCGCTAAGGACAACCACTTCGAACGAGACCTAGGCCTGTATCAGCAGCAATAGACGATCTCGTTAAGAATTGCTTTTGCTCGTCGCAAATGGCTCAGCGATCCTGTTAGACCGAGTATGCAACTTGATCACCATTCATTACCTATTTTGAGTCAGAGAACTCTGTAAGAACTTGATGCAAACAGATTCGATTCCTGATTCTCGTCAGGGACGGATTGGTGTGGGTTCGCGACGAAAGCGGCGATGGACTTATCCATTAGCCACAGTTTCAATAACATTCTGGAGAAATCTATGAACGCACGATACTGGCGACATATGGTCGTCATGATGTTTTGCGCTGCTTCCTCAATCCAACAAGCAGCAGCAGATTACCCTGCTCGCTATGAGCATCACGAGCAGCAATTCAACGGCAGAAATTGGCAGAGCACTCATGTGCAGCAGTCCTGGCAATTCGAGCACCACGAAGGAGGCACACACTGGCCACCCGCGGGTATCGCTCCACAAACGAACTGGCAACAGTATCAACACAATCCGACGCCGAACTGGCATTTACCGCAGCAAAACTGGCAGCTCAATCACAGGCAGCCTGTTTTACCGGTACCTCCACCCAACCAGTTGCAGCATCCGGCATGGAACACGCCTTTGCAGCACTCATTTCACGGCGGAGGCTATTACGATCCTGGAAACAGAATCTGGTCGCTGAGACAGCAAGAAATCCAAAACGAGCAGTGGCGGATTCAGCAGTATCACGGCGCGATGCAACAGTTTCGACACCGAATCTTCGATGGAGACGACTTCTATCGCTATCGTGGCTGGGGCAGATACATGTCTCCCGGATACCGGTACAACGGATGGTGGCATCCACCGACCGGGTTTTCATTCATGACCGGATACTGGTGGGGTAACTACCAGATTGGACTTCCTCTGGTCAGCGGACCTTACGGCGGCTTCGACGCCGTCGTAGCCGCACCGAACTTCGTGCCATGCGAGTGGCGGTACGACACAATCAACGGCCAGTGGTACAGCCCGCGCGTAGGGTATACGTGGCAGCCGCCTGAAGAAATGCCCGAGACGATACTGGTTTCGGTGCCGCATGACTTCGAGGTGTGCAACGAGTACCAGTGCCGAACGGAAAGAATCGTCATTGTCTATCCTGCGGTTTACTACCCAGAGCAGCAAGCCTACGGCTGGTATGACGAATCCACCGGTCAAATGCACTTTATCAACTACTGAGACGGTATGGAGGTCATATGAACGCAGTATCGTCAGTCTATCTCTTCGCAATGTCTCTGGTGGCGCTTTTGATACCGTTCTTTTTCGGTATCTGCTTGCGACAGAGATTGAAAACCGGTCCGGCTGAAGCACACTTGGACCTAATTTCCGTCATAGGGATCGCCGTAACTTTCGGTTCCGTGCTCCTTCTGGGGGCTGGCATTGGCGCATTCATCAAAGCCTTTGTCGTACCCTGCGTCATCGCCTTCTTCTTCGGTCTCCTGCTGCGGGAGCCAACACAGGCTGACGATGAGGCTGAAGCCGAAGCCAAAGTCGTTACTGAATCAGAATCCGACTAGGCACCAATCAGCATCCAACGACTACGCCATGCGGCTTTCGGGTCGCATGGACTTCTGCACAACCCACATGGAGTGTCTGTACTCTACCAACACAGGGAGTCAGCAATGAAAACATCACACCCGGGCAGTTTGATTCTGCCCCCATTCACTGCCGGTGCGCTCCATCCCCTGGAACTAGCACGCGGTCAGGTAACACTAGTGATCACAGACATGCAGCCAATATTTGCTGCAGTCTGCAAAACACCAGACTTGATAACCAGCGTGGTCAACCAGGTCGAGCTTGCTATCGAGCACGGATGGGCGGTTGTCTTACTGGAAGTGAAGCCGTGGGCCTATGACCGAACCGTAGACCCGATTCGCAACTTGCTGGAGGGAAAGTACAATCGTTATTCCACCCGCAGAAAAGAAGGCGACGACGGCTCCGGCGAGGTGCTTTCGGCATGCCGAGATCTGGGCTTTCCAAATGGATTCTTTCGCGTTACGGGAGTTCTCACCAATGCCTGCGTCTCGCGCACGGCCTGGGGCTTAGTGCTGCAAAACGAACACTGTCTTGTCCGTGTAATCAAGGAAGCATGCGCCACTACCACGGATGCTGACGAAGCTTGGCAAAAGTTCGAGACCGGGCCGCGCCTCATTGTAAGCTCCGATGCCATAGACCACTGATCGAAAGAATCTCAGCGCTCGAATGCCTGCACATGCAAGGTCGGGAGCGCCGACGCATCTATTATGCGACGACGCTCCTGACTCTATCCAGCAAACCTCAAAGAGCTATTTGTCTCCTTTTTTTTGGGCCGCAGAGGCACCATATCCGGTATCATTCTAGCGCTCTTTCTGAACAAGTTGAGCTGCTTGTAGATTTAACCACACAGACTTGATCGGATTTGTTCTCAGCAGAAGCTTGCCATAAGAGGCCTCAATCTGCGCAGTCAAGAATCCGTCCCGCTCGCTGGACCTCTTGGCCAATTCCAACGCTGTACAATAGGCCTGCTCTGCTTCTCCTGCACGCTTGAGCTTGACCAGCGTTTGCGCCAGTCCGTACCAGCACCGACCAACGCGCAGATCCGACTTTGAAGGACTGTCGCTCCAGGCGGTCAATGCTTGCCGATATTTAGTTTCCGCCTCGCGCGGCAGATCCGACATCAAGTACAGATTACCAAGACACTGAGAAGCCCGCGCGTAAAGAGCAGAGCCGCTTCCTTCGCGATCCTTCACGATAGCCTGTAGTCTTTCGTAGCACTGTGCGGCTTTCCTATACTCACCCATGCGGGCCAGGCTGTTTCCCAACGCTACATAGGCCCAGAAGATAGGCTCCGCCCGGCGATTCTCGAAACTCTCCAGATTGGCTGCTGCGAGTGCACCGGCCTTCACAGCATCTTCGTACTGCCCATTGGCATAGTAGCAGTAGGCCATGTTGGCCAGCGTGCCATTCAAATGCACCACGTTGTGTCCGATTTTTTGGTAAAAAATTCTAGCTGCCCTGCTGTATTCCTGAATTGCTTGTTCGTAGTAGCCGAATCGAAATTGATAGTCACCCAATCTCTTGATCGCAAGACCGAGACCCTCCCAGTTGATTGGCTCATGCTGATAACCACTGATGGTTCGCACAACCAGATGGACCCTATCTGAATAGTCCTCAGGCGGAGATTCAGCAGCCTTATCTATGACACCGGCCGGATCCTTTTCTTTGCGCATGACCGAGTTCAAATACATCATCTGATTCTGCCACCAGATCAAAGCAGGAGCCACGATTCCACAAGACAGCACCAGCATCACCAAAATCACCTTCGCGTGAAAGGTCCGGCGTGCCGCGCTTCGCCTCTTCTCGGCCGCCATGACCGCTCGCCCCGACTTTCGCCAACCGGAGTCAGAACCGAACAAAGCCAACTCCAGATCGGCCTTTAAATCAAGCATCGACTGATATCGTTGTGCCGGGTCTTTCTCCAGAGTGCGCAAGACTATTGTCTGCAACTTGCGCTCGAGTGACGTTGCATTTGCAGTCAGTCCAAGACCGCGGGGTGTATCGTGCACATGCTGCATCAATGTGGAAACAGCCGTGTTGCCGAGAAATGGAGGGCTTCCAACGAGTGTTTCGAACATGAGGCAACCGAGCGAATAAATGTCGGAGCGCTCATCGAGATTACCTTCGAGGCACTGCTCAGGACTCATGTAGGGCGGGCTGCCCGCAAACTCACCGGTGCGAGTCAATTGTTGCCCGTCTTCGCTCTGAAATAGCAGTTTAGCCAGACCGAAATCGACAATTTTCACAGTCCACTTTCCGTCGACGCCTTTCACTAGCATTACATTGCTCGGTTTCAAATCTCGATGCACGACGCCCTTGGCATGCACATAATTCAGCGCATCGCAACACTGCAGGAACAATGCCGCGGCATCCGGCGCACTGAGCTTGCCCTGCTCGCGCAGCAATTCGCACAGCGACACACCGTCTATGAAATCCATAATCAAAAACGGCTGAGAATCGGGCGTGACCACGATATCTGTAATAGTGACCAGATTCGGGTGGTCGAACTTGCCGCCCGCTGCGGCTTCTTGAACCAGCCTGCGAAAAACCGTTTCATTAGATACCAGATGGGAGCGCAATGCTTTCACTGCAGCAACTTTGTCTATCAGCGTGTGTTTGGCTTTGTAGACGACGCTCATGCCGCCTTCTCCAAGACGCTCGACGATCATCCAGCGATCGCCTATGACCTTGCCGATTATTGGATCACTATTTGGTTGATGCACAGCAGCAGCTTCCTCGATGCGCGAACTCGCCCCCTCGTTTTGCAGGCGGCTTTGATGAGGACTGAATCGTTCACCGTGGGGCATGATGCAACTCGTCATCGGAGAAATCCCCCCAGGTCGTCCGCGGCTTGTGCACCTGCGTCAGCCCCCATAATCAGGTCCATTTCGGTGGCCACTTTCTTATAACCGACTGGCGGCCTAAAATTCGATTGCGCAATCGTCTTTCGCTCCAGGCCGATGGTATCGACATAGACAACCGGCGAGACCGCATGACCATCGGCGCGAATGAGCCTGAGCGGAAAACCGATTCCCGCCGGCAGGTGCAAGATTCGGGCAAACAAATCTTCGACCGGACGACTGAGTTTCGTATCCTTGGACATCCAGAACTCTCTGGTGTTAAAGGTTTCTCCGTTGTCCTTGATCCCCAACTCGATATACTGCTGAGCAGCCAATTTCCCGACCGTTCCATCCTTGCCTCTGTTGTAGTGAAGTATTCCGGATTTTCGCTTGTGTCCGAATTTCCTCAACCATTCGTCACACGACATGGTCATGTAAGTCTTCGTTTTATCGTTGGCAAAATCCACCTTCGACTTCGGGAAATGCACGTAAAGGGTGTAATCCTTGACCTTCACTTTGGCGTCAGTTGGACTGATCAAGGTATCAACCCGGCCAGAGTAGTCAGTCATCTGATGGAATATCCATCCCTTCCCTCCAGCCCCGAATACCGCTTGCGGACTGGAGCAAACGATTATGCAAAATACCATCGCGCTGTTATTCAGTTTTTTCAATTCGCTCAGATTCATATCACCAACGCCTTCAGACACTCGCCCAGTAAGTCCCCGCCTGGAGACTGTTTTTAAATTGCCTGTGCCAGCTAGTAATCGAGCTGTCCACTGGGAGTTATTTTGCTGGTGTGCATATATTGAATCAAAGTAGTGGCGGAGTTGTGGCGAAGGTGGCCCGCCCTTGCGCTAAGTGAAAGAGGTCACCCATGCAATCGAATCTCACTGCTAGCGTGAAGGGTGTGAAAGCACTGCTTCGTCATGGGCAATCCTAAGAACCAGACACCTCTTATGCTGTTTACTCCCGGCAGCTGACATGCGTCTGCCCTGACGATGATCACCAGTGACACCGTGCTATTCTTGTCGGTGACAAAGACTCGTCCAACTCCAGCTCGATTATGCGCATCAAGTTCAATTCATTCTTACTCGCCGCGATGCTCGGCTTTGCGCTCCCAGCACAAGCGAAAAACGTGCCCGCCCTTTTTCTCGAGCAGAAAAGCATGGTCTACGGCACAGATGTTAGCTTGATCGTGAGTGGAGATAAGTTCCGCTGGAGTAATCCGAAAACAGGCATCGTATTGATCGGCTCTAGGGACAAGCAGATGGTGACCATCTGCAATGCGCGTACAAAAGCCTGCTTCAACAGCTCATTTCGGAAGTTCAGAGGAAACATGAGCAACTTCTTCTACTTCTTCAGGGCCAATGCGCCGACTGACATTCCGCTCAAACACGCATCTAGCGAAGAAAAACGTGGACTCACTTTTGCGCACTACGTATTGGATTCCAACGCCGAGAAAAAGACATCCGCCGATTCTCGATTCCGGAAGTCCACATTCAGAACAAAAGAAGCTTTGTATGATGTTATCCAGGACAGATCAATCGACAACACCATAGGCGATTTTGTGGCGAAGCTTTATGATTTGCCCCAACTGAGCGGACTACCATATTCATACAGCTACCGCCAACTGAGCGGAAAACAATTCATACTGCTCGATACGTTGGTGTGTAAACTAGCAAGCGTACCAGAAGACCAGTTTCTGCCACCCTCGGGTCTGCACTTGGCGAAGTCGGAGAAAGAAGCGTTCGACAGCCCTGACACCGAAGACAGCGTCAAAGGTCTGGTAGACGGTTTTAATTCGAAGTGGTAGGGGCTCCGGTCCTTTAGCGCGCTCCCGACATATCCCACTCCGGTCCGTCAACCCACTCGTCTCCGCCCCAGGCATCAGGCAAGTACGAGCCGTGACCAGTGGTCAGACCTCGATTGCGTAAATCGAAGATGCCGTTGTTGATCCGGTGCT
>CAZVXJ010000157.1:3409-7691 GCA_964631675.1 uncultured Alphaproteobacteria bacterium | reverse complement strand
CACTCTATACACGCCCGCTTCCGGTGGAGGAGATTCCACCGGAATTTCGTTTTTCAGGGGATTGGGAGCGCGTGCGGGAGTGGGTGTATGCGCTGAGTACCGATGATTTGCAGCGGTACAATATTACTCCCAGCCGAGGAGCCGATCCCCGCGCAGATGTGCCGGAAAACTATCCGAATCGCGAGGAGGTGGTGGATAAAATGCTTCGCATTGGGCTTCGCAATGCAGGCGTTGAGATTGCCGGTGACCACAGCGATTGGCTGTCTCGCAATGCAAACACGGACGAGGGTGCCTTGATGTTTGCGCGTGTTAACGCAGACGGACCGGATTGGGGGTGGAGTATCGGTCAATCCAGACTTGATGATCCGTGCACGAGTGGCGGAATCATCTTCGCTCTGAAAACTTATCTGTGGCGTGAAGGTGGTTCTTCAGTTGGAACCGTACTCCCTTGGCCGCAAACGCCCGAATCGGCAGAAAACAATCGCCGCATCCGGGTTTCAGGAATGGTAAAGGTTTCAAATAGTGTTGCAAACTATAATTTTTGCAATGGCTATGTGCAGTACTATTCAGAGACAACCAGTGATGGACGATTCGTTCGTGAGTCGACCGTGATCGCAACACTTCACGGGTATTTCCGCGGTATCGGTGCATGGGATGGAGAAAACATTCGGACCGATTCATTGTCCGGACTACCGTGGTGGACGCGTCCAGTTTATTCCGACTGTCCCTCGCTATGCTCTGAATGCGATGCCATTGACCAGCCTCAGAATACCCTGCCTCCAGCGCGATATCTCTCATATGGCAGCGGAGGCCAGACCAGATACGGCGATAACTTTGGGACGCCTTGCACGTTCTGGAATCAAGGCGAAACCAGCCGCGTTTGGGTACATGCTTTTCATTTCATTCAGTGTCCCGGGGGACAGAACTGTTGCGAGCGCGAGTCAGCCAATCTTGACTTGTCTTATTTTGGTGACGGCGCGACGAATGAAGTTGTCTGGTCGCAAGGCTCATTCGGCATAGATGATCCCGAGCCTTACTACTACAACGACGAGAACGACCCGACATATTCCGAAGCGATCATTACGCGGCAAGTCGAGTATCGTCCCCGTGCTTTTGTGACGGCAGACGCAGGCGCCTATGTTAAAGGCGGCTTTTTGAACCAAGTAATTTTCCGCTCCAGTACCGACAATGGCCCATTTACGGAGTTCACGAATGATGGGATTGACGAGCCTGTAACCTCGATGACTTCAAGCGGCAACTCGCAAGACATCAAGCTTACAATCTCGCAGGCGGATTCCGCTCAATGGCTAGGAAAGTACTTGCAAATCGGATGCAGACCTTTCTGGCGATGGAATATGAGCGTTGATGAGTCGGTCATCCCATACTATTTGCAACTTGCCACAGCGGGCAGCATTAGCTGCGCGGCAAACCCGTCAGAGTATAACAATTTTGGCGTCGCAAACAACTTGAATCCGTTTCTGTGCTCCCAATACAATTGGACTGCGGGTTCAATCACTTATGATCGGAACCAGACAAACCACGAGCCATGGGACGCACATCAGATCTTCGGCGCTACGGATGGTCGTGGTTGGCTTCATCCGTCTATATGCTGTGTCACTCAGGCTCACGGTGTTGGAAATCGTTGCCAAAATGCTCAAAATGTCAATGCCACATTCTACCCGATGCAGTCAAAGCTTGCTGACCAAAATTATCCGGGCAGCTTTGTTTACACCGAATTTCGCACGGAGCCGGTGGGAGAATGGTGATGCGTATCGTGGCATTCTTAGCTGTCTTATCGGTGGCCGCTCCTGTGGTAGGCGCCCCACTGGTACGCTGGCTGAACACTTATGGCGAGTGGACTGAAGACATCGCTTATGCTGCCTGCTTGATTCCTCTCGACGGTCTCTTGGTTGCTGGTTCCTATACTACGCATGCAGGTTTCCAACAATTGGACTTGCGCGTTGCTGCAATAGACTCTTCAGGCGGTTTAATGTGGATACGACGCTACGGTGATCTAGATCATGATGAGTTTGCTTTGGCAATCGCCTCGGACTCCATAGGCGGATTTCTCGTCGTAGGTCAACGATTTCTGGTGGACTCTCCAGAAACTTCCAGGATGTGGTTGGTGAGATGTGACGCGAACGGCGACACAATCTGGACGCAGGATGTTGCCATAAACACATGGAGTTATCAACCGGAGACTTCCGTCGTCTATCATGGGTCCTCATGGGACATATATTTCAGTCGGTACATGGAATCTGAGTTCGATTTCAAGCGTGTCATGACTGTGAGTGATTCAGGCGACAGTCTGAGATCTGCAGTGTTTGACTCAACTGACAGAGTTTCCATCTGCGAGATACTTCCCATGGAGAATGGATACCTATCGGTAGGTTCGCAGTTTAGCTCGATTCGTCTTGCGAGGAGCAATTCGCTTTATCAGCCGGTTTGGAGTCGCTCGGTCGATTTATGGGATGGGCACGCTTGTTCTGTGAATTTAGGTCTTGACAAGACCATCGCTATTGCAGGCTACTCCGTAGAGCAGGATTCCATGTACTACGATCCTTTTGTCATGGCCTTCGATTCAACGGGAGATTCACTCTGGATGACCTTTGTTGAGGTTCCGTACTTCAGCCTCCTGATAGACGTCTTGGGTTCCCTTGACAGTGGAATTGTCGCGCTTGGTACGCAATCATATTCGGAATTTTCGTTAATCAGCGATATCAGACTCACGAAATTCAGTCGGAGCGGTGAAATTTTGTGGTCGGAGTTGTATGGCGATTCACTGTATGTCGAAAATCCGAAGTTCATTTTTCCCACCGCCGACGGCGGCTACTACGTGGTCGGCACAACGCTGCTCCGAACCGGAAACTGGCCGGATTTTTTTGTGTTGCGAACCGAAGCCGATGTGATTGTTAGGGCCGACGGACGCCAGCGTTCGGCAACAACCTTTACCCTCCACCCCGCCTACCCCAACCCGTTCAACTCCTCGACGGTGATCTCGTTCGAGATTCCGCAGACTGCGTTTGTTTCTCTGAGAGTATTTGATGTTACCGGACGGCTCGTGGCGACGCCATTGGCTGAAGTCATGCAAGGAGGAACTCACGCAGTGAGCTTTGATGCGCACTCGCTGGCTTCGGGTGTTTACTTCTGCCGCATGGAGGCGGGGGAGTATCGAAAGACGCAGAAGATGGTGCTGATTAAATGAAGATTCCGGGCATGTGCGGACACAGGCCTCGGCGAGAGATGATATTGCTGAGGTGACCGCGAAAAGGTAACAAAAGAAAGAGACGGCATCAGGCCGTCTCTTTTCTTCACTTGAAGTGAACTTATCTTCGCAGTACTATTTGCCTTTGACAGGCGCAACTCTCGCTTTGATGGCGAAGGGCTTGTCGTTCGTGTCTTCCGACACCATGCCGAGCGCGGACTTGGCTTCAACTTTGATCCAGCATTCCGACGCTGCATCCTGCTTCACCGTCCAGTCGAAAGTCGTCGTGCCCTTTCTCACGTTCTCGGCCAGTGTTGTCCAGCTCTTCTCGGGAGCGCGATTCAGCAGGATGTTGTACATCTCAGCCTTGGGATCTTCCGTCCAGCTGATTTTTACAACCGCTCCTTGAACCACCGGTTCCGGACCATTCGGGGTCACGACCGCCAAGGAACGCTCTCCTGGAACGGTAACCGGACCACCGCCTGCCGTACCACCCGCCGCTGATGCAGAAGCCGTCATGCCCTCTTTCACTTTCATGTTGGGCTGGCTTGCTGCCTTGGCCTTTTCGGATTCCGTAGCGCCCGCATCCACATTCGTGATCGGGGTCTTGTCCGGAGCCGGAGCGACCTTCTTGTCACTGATACCAACCGAACCGCTGGATTCCACACCCGAAGCCGTGGCTTTTTCGCCCTGGTTGCTGGTGAGATCGGCTTCTTTGCTGGTGACCGGCGGCTTGCTCGGAGCGGCCTTCTTGTCGCTGATACCGACCGAAGCGCTGGACTCTACACCCGCTGATTTAGCTTTTTCGGATTCCGTAGCGCCGGCATCCACGTTCGTAATCGGAGTCTTGCCCGGTGCCGGAGCTTTTTTGTCACTGATGCCAACTGAACCGCTGGATTCCACACCCGAAGCCGTGGCTTTTTCGCCCTGGTTGCTGGTGAGATCGGCTTCTTTGCTCGTGACCGGCGGCTTGCTCGGAGCAGCCTTCTTGTCGCTGATACCGACCGAAGCGCTGGATTCCACACCCGAAGCCGTGGCTTTTTCGCCCTGGTTGCTGGTGAGATCGGCTTCTTTGCT
>CAZVXJ010000157.1:0-3309 GCA_964631675.1 uncultured Alphaproteobacteria bacterium | reverse complement strand
CTTCTTTGCTCGTGACCGGCGGCTTGCTCGGAGCAGCCTTCTTGTCGCTGATACCAACCGAAGCGCTGGACTCCACACCTGCTGATTTGGCTTTTTCGGATTCCGTAGCACCGGCATTTACGTTCGTAATCGGGGTCTTGTCAGGAGCCGGAGCTTTTTTGTCACTGATACCAACCGAACCGCTGGATTCAACACCTTCAGCGGTTGCAGTCATGCCTTCTTTTACTTTGGTATTCGGCTGGCTCTGAACGTCGGCCGACATGCCTTCCTTCTGTTTCACATTCGGCTGCGAAGCGAGTTCGGCTTTACGCTTATCCTTCGGGTCGCTCTTCTTCGCCATGGTCGAAACTTCGTCCGTGCCGCCTTCGGTGATATCCGGCGAGGCAATGATCGAGAAGTTCTTGGCCATCGCCGATTCATGCGTGAGTTCGCCGACATGCGCAACAACCTTCAGGCGAAGGTTGGAGCCGACCGGTTCGGCAGAAGCCCACTTCCAGGCGAGACCTTTCGCGACGTCTTCAGGCTGAAGAGCCACGAGTTCCTGCTGATATGTCTTGCCGCCGTCAACGGACAGCCAAATCGCATAACGATTAATGTTCGTCAATGCATTAACCGTCCATTGGATTTCCACCGGAGATCCTTTCACGAATCTCTCGCCACCCGTCGGGCTCGTCAACTTGACCGAACTCGATGGCGTGACTTTCGCCGGTTTAGTGCCGGCGACGTCTGCGGCAAACGCCAACTGGACCGCGGATACGGCCAGGACGAGTGCCAGAGCGATGAACATGTTCTTCCGTTTCATCTCTTCTTCCTCTTAGGGTTTGGTTTGGGGATGTGAATCCACTTAATCTCTTTCGGCCTAACGACCGCTTCCTCACACATGATTGTGTGATTCAGCAATTTATTACCCCCACCTCTCCAAGAGCTCCATATACGACTTATCGGGGGCCTCTCCGCCAACCTCTCACTGTTAACTGGCTGTCATCTGTGCGTTCATGGCCAAATCCTGATCCGAGCCGGGTCAGCTTAGTATTTGTGAATACTGACTTTCGCCTGTGAATACTCAGTCTACTCAGGTTCCCTCTGAATCGGACAGACTCTCTATAATTTATCCTATTTGAAAGCATTAGTCAAGCATTCTGGCGGTTCATAAACGAAAAGAGAGGCGGCCGGGCAGGATAGCCGAACCAACAGGGCCATGGCCGGGATCAAAAGGCAAACCAGCACCTACCGCGAATTGCTATCTACCGTCGCAATCCTCTCGAGTAAGGATCGGGCGCTGTCTGCATAACTCGACTCTGATCCGGCGAGCAACTTCAAGAGAGAATCGGCACCCTTCAGGTCCGACAGGCCAAGTCGGGCATTCGCCAGAAACCAGCGAGCTTCTGCGCGGGCCTGTACTATTGTGGAAAGACTATCGGCCCGGGTGAGAAGTTCCACCGCCTTTATGTAGCTTCGGCTCATGTAGTAACTGACTCCGCCCATCAGAGCATAGGATGCATTACCCGGTTCTTCCTCAAGTGCCTGTACAAAATAGTCTGCCGCGACCGGGTAGATCTTCTGCTCATAGGACTCAGTGCCCAACCTGATGAGGGCGCTCTCCTCAGCAAGACTTGATTTGGGCATGCCGATTGGAAGGGGAGATGCGATCGGTGTGCGTGTGGCCAACTCGCGAAAACGAGCCGCTGGGGGTGGTTCGGCTATCTTCATTGCAGTCGCTGTGGGACTCTGCATGTCGCGAACTTCCGGCTCAGTCACGGCTTCCATCTGTGTGGCCGCGGGTGTCTCGCTGGCTTTGTCCATGCGCTTGCGTTGCGGTTCGCTCGCCTGCTTCTGTGCTTGCGGCACTGCGGTAGACTCTGCCACGATTTTTCCTGCAGCAGCTTCGCGTCTGAGTTGTGGCTCGCTCGCCTGCTGCTGTGCTGGTGGCACCGCTGTCGACTCCGCCACAATTCTCTCTGTTGCATCGTCGCCCGACGAAGGAGCCGCGTCTTCCATTCTTGGCCGCACCAAGTTCAGCTGAGCAACCTGCTCCACGGGTTTTCGTAGCAGGAAAAGCACCGCAATGGCCGCTACGGCGACTGCCGGAATCACAAACCTGTACTGAGATGACCGAAAGAACTTACGAATTTTCCCCGGCATCGCCGCAGGAGAGTCCGGCCGCACACCCCACTCGAGTGCTAAGCCGTGGTCACGCAGTTCCGCGAGCACTTCAGTTCGAAGCTCGCCCAGCTCCTGCATTGCCGCCATCGTTTGCTCAAGCTGGTGACAGCAGAATTCGCACTGAATCAGATGATCTTCAAACTGCTCCGCTGTCTTCGAATCCAGAGTTGCCAGTTCATACTCATGCAGACGTGATCCGATCTCCGGTTGGTTGCAGGCTGTCTGCACATCACGGTTCATCAAATCCCCCGCCGAGCACGGTTTTCAGCTTCTTCTTGCAGTCGAAAATCCGCTTGTCAAATGTGCCGCGCCTTAGATCCGGTTCGCTCCGCTGCATTCGCTCCCATATTTCCGAGATTGCATATCCCTGCAGGAGTCCGATCAGCACCGTTCGGCAAAATTCCTGCAGCTGCGCGATAGCCTGAACAATTTTTTGGGCGCGGGCTCGGCGATCCATGGCATCGTGAATATCTTCCTCCTGCCTGTCAAGACTGACACGACCAAGACCGACCGATTTTTCGCGTGACTCATCTTCGGATTCGTCCGCTTCCAGCGCGACCGTATTCTTCCTCCGTATAGACTGTAGTTCGTTGCCAATCTTGTTTCGCAAAATTCCGAGCGCCACGGCAATGGGGTTATCCTGTATGATGGGAAGTTTATCACAGAAAGTCATGATAGTGTTTTGCAGCAGATCCTGCTGATCCTCTTTGGGCCATCCCCGCAGACGATATTCCACAATGGGCCGCAATCTTACCATGACGATGCGGCAGAGTTCGTTCAAGGCCGGTTCCGAGCTTCCCTTAGCCTCCTGTAACAGTAATTCCAGTTGCTCTTTGTCATGCATATGCAATACATTCAGTTATTTAGGTGTCATAGGCTGAACTTCAGAACCTATTTGTGACCCACTCACCAATATAATGCATTAAACATCAAAAAAAATGCAGCCGCGTGGCTGCCGGTTCAGATCACAATCAACTCGCCGTCGTGGGTCTCGGGGCCCGCGATGGCGAAGGCCTCACTGTCATTTCATCAGCACGACCTTGGTCGTTGCCACGGGTCGCCGTTCAATCAACTGCCACGCCCGCGCGAAGTATACGCCGGACGCAAAGTGCGAAGCGTTGTATACAATCTCTTTTTCGTACGCCG
>CAZVXJ010000156.1:0-7734 GCA_964631675.1 uncultured Alphaproteobacteria bacterium | reverse complement strand
GGCCGTGGAGCGCACATTCCACGGTTCACTCTCCACGAGATGCGCGTCTTCCTCAAAATATCCTGTAAACGGATGGTGCGACGGATAGACTTCCCCGCTGGCTTCATCTTTCTCGAACAGCGGAAATTCCGTGACCCAGAAAATCGAGGGATTATCTCGGTCATTCGGATTGTAGAGTTTGAATTGTTCTGCGAGTTTTTTGCGCAGGTTACCGAGCGCGGGCAGCAACTGGCTCTTCTTCCCCACTCCGATCAGGACGAGGTCGCCCTGCTGCGCATCGCAAGCCTGCGCCGCCTTCGCGAGCATTTCATCAGGCACTTTTCCAGCGAGTACTCCGCCGAAACCTTCTGCCGTGTACTTGAGCGGAATGATACCGGCAAGTCCCGTGGACTTTGCCATATCTTCCAGTTCGCCGATCTCTTTGCGCGAAAGCCCCGCTTTCCCTTTCAGGCAGATGCCTTTCACGGCGTGGCCCTGTTCAAGTGCGGAAGCAATCACGCGAAACTCGCAGCCGTGAAAGGCGTCACTCAAATCCGCGAACGGCATGCCATAGCGCAAATCCGGCTTATCGCTGCCGTAAGTTTCCATCACATGCGCATAGCCGAGCCTCGGGAACGGCACCTTCACATCCACATTCCATGCCGCCTTCAGTACTCGCTGAAAGAGTCTCTCCGCCACGCCGAAAATCGTATCCATCGTGGGAAAACTCATTTCCACGTCCACTTGCGTGAACTCAGGCTGACGGTCCGAACGCAAGTCTTCATCGCGGAAACAGCGCACGATCTGAAAATAGCGGTCAAATCCTGCGATCATCAAGATCTGTTTGTAGATCTGCGGCGATTGCGGCAGAGCGTAAAATTGATTCGGCCATACGCGGCTGGGTACGAGGTAATCGCGCGCACCTTCCGGAGTGCTCTTTACCAGACACGGCGTTTCCACTTCGATAAAATTTTCGGAAGTAAAGCTCTCGCGGATAACATTGGATACTCGATGCCTGAGCATGAGTGTCTCTTGCAATTCCGGTCTGCGCAAATCGAGGTAGCGAAACTTCAAACGCAGGTCTTCGCTCGCTTTTCCCGCGTCGTCCAACTGAAACGGCAGCGTCACACATTGATTTAGAACCACAATTTCAGTGGCTGCAACTTCAACCTCGCCGGAGGACAGATCCTTATTGATCATGCCATCGGGCCGCGCGCGCACGACTCCCTTGATCTCAATCACCCATTCATTGTGCAGCGAATGTGCGAGTTCAGCGGCCTTGGGGGCTTCCTGAGGATGCACGACCACCTGTGTTTTGCCATAGCGGTCGCGCAGGTCAATGAACACCAACCCGCCGAGGTCGCGGCTGCGGTGCACCCAGCCTTGCAGGATAACGGTCTTTCCAGCGTCCGATTTTCTTAGATTTCCGCATGTATGAGTTCGCTCGCGCATCGAAACGTCCGATTATTTCTGGTGATTGCTTGCAAAACGGCACCGCCTGAGGGGCGGCGCCGGGCCATTGTCGTCCTGTGAACCCCTAAAATGGCGATTTTTTGCACAAAAGTCAAGTCTTTCGCCAGTCCTCCCCAGCGGGGTTCAGCACAAACAATTTCTCGGAAAACAACAACTCAAACCATACCCAACCCCGCCGAAACCAGTTTCCCTAATCGCCGAGGTGGGTTAGCGCAACGTGATCCAGAAAACCCCACGAAGTCTGCGCGCGTTACCCGCCCGGAATCTTTACAAACAAAAAGACGAACCCTACGGCTCGCCTCTTTTTCACTTTCCGCTTTCCGTTTTACTTCAAAAGCACCAGCTTCTCCGTCGCCGTTATCACTCCTGACTCCATGTTCTGCGCCGAGGCAAAATAGACTCCCGAAGCCAACTCGCGCGCATCCACCTCAATCTCTCGTGAAATCACAACGACCCCTTGCCAAAGAGTGCTCACATGTTGGCCCGTGATCGAGAAGAGTTCAACGGAGTACGAACCCGGCGTTTCAACTGTCAACCGCAAGCGCGTAATGGCATTGAACGGATTCGGGTAAACTTCCAGTTCTGTTTTGGTCGGTATCCACGTCGGACGGTCGTCTGCATCGTCAATCAGGGAATCCGTCAACCACGGATCAAACAGTACGCTGTCCCCCACCGTGTCCCCAAGCCTTCCGGATTCAACAATGGATGGTACGGCCCCGACGGATGTCCCCAATAGTTGTCGCGGAAGTCAGCGATGTAGTCGGGACGAATGTCGTCAACCGAGACAACACGCGGAGCATTCATACGAAACAAATTGTGATGGGCTTCAATCTCACGGCGATAGGCACCCCGTACAATGCAGCCGGTGGACAGATCTGAGGAAAAAGTCGTGCATGCTTCAATCAAATTGTACTCAAGTACCATGCCATGCAGCATCGGACCGCCACCAGCGATAAGAACAATAGCGCCGCCTGTAGAAGCCGTGTTGGATCGAAAGATATTGTTCCGGATAACGCCATGGTACGCATCTATCCACAGGCCAGCGGAGGCTGGTCCTCCGTCGAATCCCGGGGCATAGATGTCTTGAAACACATTCCCCTCCACCGTAACCTCGTAAGCATTGAGTCCATGTAAAATCATGACAACCCCGTCTTCGCTTACGATGTTCGAGAATGCATTTTCATTCAGTACGACATCCATCGTTCCATAGAGCCACACGATCGAACTTCCCCAACCCGAGACGGTGAGCGAGTCAAACACGTTGTTCGTGATCTCGGGATTTCTGCCATGGTAAGATATGGCGAGGTCAGTGCTGCCGGTTAGGCAGCGGAAGATGTTTCCACGAATAATCGCGTCTCCGCCTTCGTTG
The DNA here is from genome assembly GCA_964631675.1 of uncultured Alphaproteobacteria bacterium. Classification (GTDB taxonomy): domain Bacteria; phylum Electryoneota; class RPQS01; order RPQS01; family RPQS01; genus CAZVXJ01. The sequence continues at coordinate 4,913 of CAZVXJ010000156.1, read as the reverse complement.
GTGAGAATGCCAGGCCACTGAGCATTCGGCGAGCGCGGATTTGCACCGAACTTGTTGCCCTCAATCAGAACAGGATCCCAATCCAGGTTCCAGTTGACCCTCAACGCCGATTGACTGAACACATTGTCGAAAATGTGATTCCCGCGAAACTCCCCTGAACAGTTATAAAAACTCCCAACTGGTGAATTAAATGTCTCGTTGTCCGTAATTGCATTATGACATATGATCGGACTGCATCTATCGGCCAGGAATACACCGGAAAAATCACCCGGTCCAAGTCCGTGCCCTCCTTGTAGAGTGAATCCGCACAGTTTCGACCAATCCGACGCGCCATCCAAGAACAGCGCAATCGTTGCGGTGTCATCATCGGCGTAGGAGTACCCTTCAATCACCGTCTGAGTAACATCGAGTGTATCTCCGGTCAACTCGTAGTGACTCATAATTGAAATCCGATGCGGCGGAAACCATGACTGCTCCGGGTAGGTGCCCCGGTTGACTAATATCGTATCATCCGCAATCGACTGCGCCACAGCGCCGTTAATTGTCGCATACGTCTCCGGCACAAACAAAATCCGCGCGGGCGCGACCTGCACGAGATAGGGAAGTAAGAGCGTGGAGACTCCGAAGAGTCTCCACGCCAAACACGTCATCCGACTCATGAGCCTGGGCAACTGACTTGAGTACTGGCGGCGTACGCTTTAACCGGACCCTGCTCGGAAATTTCCGTACCGCCGACTTGGTCTATACCCGCAGTAAGTGTCCACGTTTCGGTTGTTGTCACTGTCTTCAATCCGCTATATGCGCACCCTCCGCAACGCCGCTCCGCACTGTGGACAGTTGTTCCGTTGGTTAGTTTCGCCTTTGCATAGTAATCAAAGCCAGACTGTTGATCCGGACACCACTGAATTGCTCCAAGATCAGGCGAACTCATTGTAACGTAAGCCGTTGTGCTACTCGGAGTGAAGTTAGTGCTTCCGTCTACGTGCGTAGTTCCATTCCACGACGTCTGAGTCGAATACTGCCACGCCAACGCCGCAGCGCTGCAAAGCATGATCGCAGCTAGTAGAAAGTACTTTTTCATGGCCGTTTCCTTTCAAGATTTGTTAACCGTCAATAACTTCAGTTCTTCGATCCGGCCGGACCTAAACGAGTACTCATCTACATGATACGGCACGACTCCCCGTTTGTCAATAGTACTGACCCATTTGTTTCAAATGACTACCTGAAAAAAAACAGCGGCTTAGCCCTTTTGCCCTGCTCAAAGTGTCAGCCGGGAGGCTGGAAAATGCAAGAGGCGAACCCTGCGGCTCGCCTCTTGCAACTCTCAGTTCTGAGCTTTCAACTCTCTGAGGCAACTTTCATTTGCGCCACCGCCGTATCCAGCGCGTCACGCGCCTGATTTACCTGCTCAACGGTGACAGCATTTTCAAGTTCATGCAGCGCGCGGTCACGAGCTTTGGTGGCACGCTCGATATCGATTTCCTTCTTGCGTATGCACGTCTCTACCAGCAGCACCGCACGGTTTTCGTGGACTTCAAAATATCCACGACTGGTCGCAAAATAATCCACACTCTTGTCGTGTGAATCGATCTGCAATTTCCCTGGTTTCACGGCAGCGACCAGTGGAGCATGATCCGCCAGCACACCAAACTCACCATCTGCGCCTGGAGCACGCACATGAATCACTTCTCCCGAGTAGACAGTCTCGGTAGGTGTCATCACTTCAAATTGAAACGGCTTTGCCATCGGTTCTTAAGCGGCCTTGGTTGCTTCGAAGTTCTTCAACACATCATCGATGCCGCCACACATATAGAAGCACTGCTCAGGAATATGATCAAATTCCCCTTCGAGGATACCCTTGAAGCCTTTGACGGTGTCCTTTGTAGACACGTAGGTTCCTTTGCGGCCGGTAAACGCCTCGGCAACGTGGAACGGCTGCGAGAGAAACTTCTGCAGTTTGCGCGCACGGTCCACCGTCCGTTTGTCGTCATCCGAGAGTTCGTCCATACCCAGAATCGCAATAATGTCCTGCAAATCCTTGTAACGTTGTAAAGTCATTTGCACTCGACGCGCGGTGTCATAATGTTCCTCGCCAACGACGAGCGGGTCGAGAATTCGCGAGGTGGAGTCGAGCGGATCCACTGCGGGATAAATTCCCAGCTCTGCAATCTGCCGTGACAACACGGTCGTTGCATCCAAGTGCGCAAATGTCGTCGCCGGGGCCGGGTCTGTCAAATCGTCCGCGGGTACGTAGACGGCCTGCACGGAGGTGATCGAACCTTTTTTTGTGGAAGTAATCCGTTCCTGCAGCGCACCCATCTCGGTCGCGAGCGTTGGCTGGTATCCCACCGCAGACGGCATACGCCCGAGGAGCGCAGACACTTCAGAACCGGCTTGTGTAAAACGGAAGATATTGTCAATGAACAAGAGCACATCTTTGCCCTCTTCATCACGAAAGTACTCCGCCAGCGTTAGGCCGGTCAACGCGACACGCGAACGCGAACCCGGTGGTTCATTCATCTGACCAAACACAAAGGCAACCTTTGAATTGGGCAGAGCCGACTTGTCAACGGTGTTGATTTTGAAACCGTGCATATCAAAACTCTTGCCGTAGTCCACCACACCGGACTCCACCATTTCGCGCAGAAGGTCATTCCCCTCACGCGTACGCTCACCGACTCCGGCAAACACAGAGAGACCCGAGTGCGCCTTTGCGATGTTGTTGATGAGCTCCATCACGATGACGGTCTTGCCGACGCCGGCGCCTCCGAACAATCCAATTTTCCCACCCTTTGCAAAAGGCTGGATCAAGTCAATGACCTTGATTCCCGTCTCCAGCATTTCCGTCGATGTTTCAAGTTCCGTAAGTGCGGGAGCGGGACGGTGAATCGGCAGTGTCTTCGCCGTGCTGACTTCACCGATTTCGTCCACCGGTGCACCGACTACATTCAGGATTCGGCCAAGCGTCGCATTGCCCACCGGCACACGAATCGGACCACCGGTGTCCATTACAACGGTTCCTCGAGAAAGACCTTCTGTCGGATCCATTGAAACCGTTCGAACCGTATTGTCACCCAAATGCTGCTGCACTTCCAGTGTCAAGACCGAGCCATCTTCGCGGGTCACCTTCAGCGCGTTATACAGTGCCGGAAGTCCGGAATCGCTGAAATCCACGTCGACGACGACGCCAATAATCTGTTTGATAATGCCTTTGTGCATGTGAAAGCCGAATGTATCTTTTGTGAAAGAGATGAATGCTAAGTCGTTGATTGAGTATCTGTCAATGCAGCCAGAAGTTTGGCTTTCCATTCAGGACGTTTGTCCGCATACGGATGATCGAGCGCGGTCCTGTACGTTGCCCGCTCGCAGTCCTTGAGCTGATCCAGTTTTAGCTCGATGAACGAAAAGACGAGCTCAGGGCGATCCTTGCCCACAGCCCTCATTGCAGCGGCTGCTCCGTCCCGTACGTACTCCGCCGGATCATCGTAGAGCGGATCAAGCAAACCCAACAATCGCTCGCCGAATTCGGGATGCCGACGCACATATCCAAGAAATGACTGGGTGGCGGCATAACGCACGAGGTAATCCCTGTCGCGCGTCCATTCGCCGACCACTCCAAGCAGGTACTCGAGATGGTACTCGGCTGCGCCGTCAAATTTCGAGGTCGAGTCAAACACTCTGGCAGCATACCGGCGCACTTCCCAATCGGTGTCTGTGAGCAGGTGCTTAATCAGATTTACCCAGATCGACGGAGCATAGATGGCCAGCCTGGCAATTGCAGCCGTCGCGAGTGCCCGGGATTGCGGCTGAGGCGAGGCGCTGAGTTGCATCAGGATCTCAATGGCTGCCGCAGGATGCTTTTCCAGAATCGACGCTGCGATACGTCCATGCTCTTCAATCTGATCGGTTGGATAAAGCGGCAGAACAGCGACAACCTGATCGACTTGTGCAGACTTGGCTAGAACGGGAGTTTCACACCACGATTCGATGCATTCTGCCAGGTTTGCCGATGCCGTCTCGTTAATGTTCGCCGCCATTTAGCGGATCGGCATTACGACCGCCCTCTGGCGGTATGGACCGGTCGGTTCGCTCAATCTTGTCTCGCAGGTCCTGCAGATCAAGAAAGTGTGATCCAACGGCCATGCGAAGCTCAGCAGCGATCCAGTTTTGAGTCGAAACGACACAAATTTCACGTCCGCGTGATCGAAGCAATTCGAGAGCACGCTCAAAGTCCCCATCACCCGAAAGTAGAATTGCCTTGTCGAAATTGTCGACGGTATTAAACATGTCCATCACGATTTCGACGTCCAGGTTAGCTTTCTGGGTCGACTCGCCGGACTCATTGTCATAGATCGTCTTCAGATGCTTCGTTCGAACGACATACCCCGCGTAGGCCAGGAATCTAACGAAGTTCTCATCCCGTGGATCCGGCGGCTGTTTCAGACCCATGTACCAATATGCATCCGTCAAGTCATCATCTGCACGCAATACCTTTAGTAACTTTGCAGGATCGAAGAACCATCCCAATCCCTTTTTCTGTGTATAGAACATGTTCGCGCCGTCCACGAAAATGGAGACACGTTTACGACCACCCTGAAATGCCATTTCGTCTTACCTTTTACCTTATCACCAGCCGTTCAAGTGAAAACTCCAGCCCGCCCATCGTTGGCCAAGCAGAGTCAAAGAATGCCATGCATTCACTTGTCCGCTTGAACTCTGTCATTTTAACGCCGGAATATGCGATGTGCCCGGGCCGATCCTTTCCTTGAACTCGGCTGCGGACGATAAACTCATCCTGATACTACCCTAAACGCGGGTTCCCGACTAACCATTCAGCAATCAGGATTTTGTCGTCTTGTATAACAAAAAACGTGGGTCGCTTACAGCCTTACTTCAGGCTCTCCGCGCCCGCA
>CAZVXJ010000155.1:0-7756 GCA_964631675.1 uncultured Alphaproteobacteria bacterium | reverse complement strand
TCCGCTCTTGCCTTCGATCACTTTCAGGCCGCGTACGACAAACACATCGTCAAACGTAATATTGACGAACGCCTTGAGTTTGTCTTCATCCCGAAGATTGATATTCACTTCGGTGATATTCACGATAGTCTGCCTCTGCCCTTCCAGCAATGCATCAGTCAACAAATCACGAATCGAAGCCGCGATGTCTCGCAATCCCGCGGCAGATGTGAGTACGCAACGGCGGCTCGAACTTCGAGGCTGCAGCTTGCGCGTCACGTACGTTCTCGAATATCCCAAACACCGTCGAACCGCTTCCACTCAATAGCGACTCTACGGCCCCAGTTCGCACCAGGCGATCCCGTATGGTCTGGAGTTCCGGGTATTCAGCGAAGACTGCCGGCTCCAAGTCATTAAACAAAGCCCTAGGATAGACTTGCGCCTCATCGAACGAGTTGGCACAAGAGCCTAAAATAGCATTTTTATCATTGGATGTCAAGTGAAATTGAGCTTTTTCAAAGGCTCGGGCAGTACTGACCCCGAATGGGGGTATTACCAGAAGGATAGTTCCGGCTACAGCTCCGGTTTTGGCCTCCAGTACCTCACCACGTCCGGTACCCCGTGCAAGGCCGCCTCTTAAGAAGAACGGGCAGTCGGATCCCAGGGCGGCGGCGAGGCCATTCAGGCTATCAGGATCGATGGCAGCACCCCACAATCGACTTAGCCCCAGAAGAGTTGCTGCCGCGTTCGAAGAACCGCCGCCAAGACCGCCACCGAGGGGAATTTCCTTGTGGACAAACACTTTTCCGGATAGTTGGATCTGTAGGTGGCCCGCCAAGATCCGGCTTGCACGACTCACTAAGTTGTCTTCAGGAACATTTGAATAGGTGCCTCCAAACGCCACAGAGAACTGAGTGGCGGGCCTAAACTCTATCCGGTCGCAGAGCGAGACCTCTTGGAACCACGTGTCAAGGTCGTGGTACCCATCGGGCCTCCTCCCTAGTACCCGGAGCGTGAGGTTGATTTTCGCTGGAGAATCCAACACAAATCCACCTGACTCCAGTGGCGCGTAATCAGGGTAACCTCGGAAACTCGATGATTCAGAAGGAAATTCGTAGGTTGGCAAAAGCCGATCAGAATGTCAGCCCCGGATAGGTTGCGCTATTCGGGGCTAACGATTCACCGCAAAAGTCGAAGGCCTGGAGGAACGAGACTACCTCACTCTCAAGTCACTTCCTGAAAGTCTTTGGATGCAGGCGTTTTACGCTTGCGGTCCTTTGACTTTTCAGAGCCGTAGTAGTAGTAGTACTGATAGTAATGGAAATAGTAATAGTAAGAGCCGTAAATCCGCTTGATGTCAAGATTGTTGAGCACTACCCCAAGCATCGATGCCTTCACGTTCTTGAGAAGTGCCACGGCTCGGGATACATCCCGCTTGTGCGTATATCCAGAACTGACCACGAGCATTACACCGTCGACGCGAGTTGCAAGCACCGCCGCATCGGTAACTGCTATGACTGGCGGGCTGTCAATAACGATATACTGGTACTGAGCACGAGCTTCGTCGATAAAGTCCTTCATGGCATTCGACGAAACCAGCTCTGCAGGATTGGGAGGTACATCACCGGAGGTGATCACATCAAGCTTCTCAACCGGTGTCTTTTTGATGACATCGGCGAGTTTCAACGAGCCGATCAAGAGATTGGAAAGCCCATAGGTCTTGTCAAGCGAGAAGAATCCATGCAAACTGGGGCGGCGCAAGTCCGAGTCAACCAGCAGCACTTTCGATCCCATCTGAGCAAGCGTCACCGCAAAATTCACCGCAGTAGTCGACTTGCCTTCCTTGGAAGCGGATGATGTAATCAAAATTACGCGTTTCGGGCGATCAATATCCGAAAACTGAACGTTGGTCCGCAGACTTCGATATGACTCGCTTATCGGAGACTTTGGAGAGAAGCGGGTGATCAGTTTCGAATCGAACGTATGCAAGTCCGCCTCGCTGAACTGCCGGCCTTCTTTTTTCAAACGACGGATGATTTGCTCTGTGTGAACGACTGGAATCGTTCCCAAGACGGTCAATTTCAATCGCTCAAGATCGTCACCAGTCTTGATCGTGTCATCGAGAAACTCTAAGAAGAACGCGATGGTCACGCCAAGACCAAGACCGAACAGAATTCCCAAAAGGATGTTTAGTTTTTTCTTTGGCTTAATCGGCTCGCTGGGCGGTTTGGCTGTGTCAATGATCTCGCATCCAGCCGATTTCCCTGCCTCAGTTATCCGGGTCTCCTCATACTTCTGATTCAACATCAGGTACAGGTTTTCATTGATGGCCCGGTCACGCGTAAGTCTGGCCAAAACAAGCTGACGCTCCGGCAGCTGCTCCATTTCGTAGTCAATGTTCTCCATGACGTCGCGCAATGCCTCGGCCTTCGCTTGAAGACTCTTGATTTCGACTTCGCAGGTCAAGAGCTGATCAAACAATTCCTGCGAAGTTCGAATCGGATCCATCGAGGAAACTCCTGTGCCGGCGATCTTTCGAACTTCTTCGATCAACTTGGCCTTGATCGTTTCAATTTCGTTGTCAAATGCCGCGACGGTTTCATCCGTTCCCGGGCCTGGATTTGCGAGCAAGGTGGCAACTTTGGCTTGCTTTTCGGCGATGTCACGCTGAAAAGTCTGAATCGTCGGATTCGTCAGATTGGATATATCCTGAACCATCGTTCCCTTTGATTCAGAGAATTGCTTCCTTAGATACTCCTGACGGCGAAGTTCCGAATTCAATTCGGTCTGAGTATTGTTGTACAGTGAATGAAACTCGGCTGACTGCTTCACCAGAGAGGCCGTCTCGTCATTCAGCGCAGTGACACCCTGACTCTCTTTATATGTTCGCTCCAGCTCCTCAGATTGAGAGAGTTGCTCTCTTACAACGGAAAGCTGCTGTTCAAGAAACTGGCGGATGTCTGAAATCTCTCCGCGAGCGTCCTGAAGCGAGTATCGATAGTATTGCTCGGCGATAGCATTTGCAAGAAAAGCCGCTTCGAACGGAGTATGCGATTGAACGCTGATGCGAAGCACGTCGGTATCCTTCAGCCAGCTTACCACGGTAGCTGCGCGAAGTGCGGCGACCCGGCCATCAAAAGTTATCGGATGCCCTTCCTGGTCTGTCTCGCGCATGATCTCCAGCTCATCGCGATACGGTGAATTCGCGAGCGCACGGAGCACATCTTCCGCGATGCGGCGACTTTGCAGCACCTCCACCGCATTCAGACTGCGTGACTTTTGAATGACCGGCTCCGGGCGATAATCGAGCAGTCTGGTTTCCATTTGATTCGACTCGCGAATCAGCAGACTTGCAGTTGAGGTGTACGAGGGCCGCATTCTGTAAGTCAGGAACGTGACGGCCCCCACTACCGCGAGAAACGAGAGTATGATGACCCAACGACCGCGAAAGAGTATTCGCAAATACTCCGAAATCTGTTGAGAAGTGTCCTTGTGATCCAGCGTTGCTTCACGCATAGTCGTACCCGCTAAGTCTTTGCCACCGATTTGACCCGAGTGCCATTGCCACTCTCAGGACTGGGTGGAGAACCATGTTCAAATTGTTCTACAAGCTGCCGGGAACCTCCAAAAGTTAAGCCGTTCTTCCAGAAGAAGATCAGTCCTAGAACCGTTAATGGAATGTAGTTGAGAGCATGAAGCATGATCGCAAATCCGACCGCGCGATCTCCGGGCACACTGAAGAGACTCAAGCCCAGCACAGCCACACCGTGATACGTACCAACCGCGCCCGGTGCACCCGGTATCACAAATCCAAAAGTCGTCATGACCAGGGTGACCAGCGTCGCTCCGACCAAATTATTCATGATCTGTGGGAACTCCGGGGAGATCAACCCTACGCTCTTCATCACCAGAAAGACCATGAGCGAGTACATGACCCACAGGGCGAGCGAACTTACCGACAACGCGAGAAACGTCTCCGACTTCCCCAGTACCGCCAGCCCATCAGTGAACTGATGCATGAGTTTGGTCAGTCCATTGGCAAGTTTCCCCGGCAGTACGCTCAGAATGCGTTCGGCAAAGCCTAAGGCACGCGCTCGATCCACAACGACCCAGCCGCAAAAGGCAGTCAGCAATACGGCCGCCCCGGCGCTAACATATGCCGCCTGTTGAATGGCACCTGGAAGTGGAAACAAGAGCAACGCTGCGACAATAAACGGAGCCATAAAAAGCAAATCAATCAGACGCTCGAGCAAAATGCTGCCGAAGGCCGCACTTCGCGAAAGCCCCGACAGTTGATTCACTACAAACGCTCGATACAACTCTCCCATTCGGAACGGGAGCACGTTGTTCGCCATATAGCCAATGCACATGGCCCCGAAGGTATGGGAAAACGACATTTTCACCATCGGCCGCAACATGAGCTGCCATCGCCATGCTCTGACAAACAGCGTTGTGAAAAAGAGCGCGCCCGTTAGTGCAATCCACTGCCACTGTGCACCGGAGAGCACGCGTATCAGGTCTGCGCCATTGAATCGCGTTTCGGCGAATAGGGCCTGTCCGATTGGCTCGTCGCCTCTGTAGAGCGAGCCGAGATGCGGCTTGAATAGTGTTAGATACAGAAAGAACAGGCTTACCGATACGCCGGTAACAAGCTTCCACAATCGCATGTATTAGTTCACCTGTCCGTGTGTGCCTTACGAAAATCTATCCGGTTCTCCTCCGGCACGGTTGGCGGAGCAAACACTGTCGTATCAACTCTCGCGCCATCGTTCCAGTTGTTTATGATGTAGGTCGCATCCGCTCCGTCCAACGTCTCAAATCGCAATTGTTTGGGATGAGCCGAGTTTGACTCGAACTCAAGTACCACGTTTTGTGGAGCAGTCGGATCACTTGATTTCATGAACAAGATCTGAACACCGTCTGCACTCGTTTCCAAATTTGTTGGTTTCAGATCCTTGCGAAAATTCAGCAACATCGTCTCAGGAGTCCAACTTTCGCGATCCTCGGAGATCTCAAGAATAAGAGTGTTCTGTGATTTCAGATAGCGCCACTCTTCGTCGCCCGTCTCACAAAGTGTCCACTCCGCGGTGTCATGATAGAACTGGTCAGGCTTTCTCCAGATCATACGTCCCTGCAGCGGAACGTCTCCGATGGCCTCTCCAGTCGCTGTGTACTCAATTTCGAGCGTTTTCAACGACTGCAAATGCCGTTCCAGACGTTGATAGAGCTCATCAGCAGGCGATGCAGCTGCATTTCCGGCCACTATAAACACTGAAGACAGCAATACAGCCCTAAAGATCGGGATTCGCATCGAAATAACGTTCATCGACGAGCACTGTCCGGGCTTTGGAACCATCAAATGGACCCACAATTCCGGCGCGTTCCAGTTGGTCTATCAGGCGAGCCGCCCGGCTGTAGCCAACTTTCAACCGGCGTTGCAATATTGAAACACTTCCCTGGCCTGTTCGCACTACAATCTTCGCTGCTTCGGAGAACAAGGCATCCCGCTCGTTTGGATCAAGCATTGACCCACTTACGTCAAGAGCGTCCTCCGCCTCCATCGGCAGAACCATTTTTTCTCGCGGCGGTGCTTGTTTTACTATGTGTGAGATAACACGTCCAATCTCGCCGGATGTGAGCAGAGCACCCTGAACACGAATTGCGGATGGTTCCTCCGGATGCTGAAACAACATATCGCCCTGGCCCAACAGCATTTCGGCACCGTTCGTATCGAGAATTGTCCTGGAATCGACCTTCATCGCAACGCGGAAGGCAATTCGTGCCGGGAAATTCGCCTTGATGACACCGGTGATTACATCAACTGAGGGTCTCTGCGTGGCCACGACCAGGTGAATTCCGACTGCACGAGCCAATTGTGCCAGGCGCGCAATGGGTTCTTCTACTTCCCGCTGAGCGGTCACCATCAGATCGGCAAGCTCGTCAATGATCAGTACTACATACGGCAATGGACCTTCGCCTTCGGCAAGATCTTCGCGCACCATTTCATTATACTCTTTCAAGTGCCGCGCGCCGCGTTCAGCAAGTAAATCATAACGGCGCTCCATTTCAAGCAGGCAGCTGCGCAGCACTTTCACCGCCTCGTCCGGACGCGTAACAACGTACTCGGATAGGTCGGGGCGATGAGTCACGTGGTGATTTCGCAATTCATTGTAGGCGGAGAGCTCGATCTTTTTCGGATCGATCATCACCAACTGCACTTCAGAGGGAGTCGTTCGCAGCAAAATTGACGTGATGATTGAGTTGACGCAGACTGATTTGCCCGATCCGGTAGTACCTGCGATGAGCAGATGTGGAAGTGAAGCCAGGTCGGCGACAAATATGTCCCCTTGCACGGTTCTGCCCAAGGCAATTGTGAGCTTGGAATCAGAGTTTTGATATGCCGGAGATTCTGCAACTTCACGAAATGTGACTGTCGTTGCTTTTGCGTTCGCCATTTCCACGCCGACCGCCGCCACGCCGGGAATTGGAGCTTGAATGCGCAACCCGCGAGCTCGAAGTGCAAGAGCAATATCATCGGCGAGCCCTTCGATGCGGGAGACTTTCACGCCGGGCGCAGGCTCGAGATCGAATCTGGTTATCACAGGTCCCGGATTGACGCGGACAACCTTGGCCTGAACGCCAAATGTCAGCAGCGTTCTCTCAAGCAGTTCGGAGTTGCGCCGTTGCTCCTCCTCAGGCATGCCAATGTCTTGCCCAGATTTGGGGGCCGTGAACAAATCAAGCGGGGGATACACGTATCCCGTGCTGTCTTCTATCTGAATCGCAAGCTGGTCTGAAGCTGTTCGCTCGCGGCGAGGGGGCGGGGACTTGGCCAGGTTATGAATCACCTTGCCGGGCTGGCCGTTCGCTTCAACGGAACTCTCGGGCGGATGGACTATCGTTTGTGGATCGCTCAAGGTCGTTTCACGATCGCGTTCGGTGGCAATTTCGGGATCCAGCAGGTTTTTCTCAAGTCGTTTCAAATTCGGCAGTCGCAGCTCGCTTGCGCGATCAATCGCCGTGTTGATCTTTTTCTCGAACCACGTAGCAAATTCGCGAATATAGACCGCCAAAACAACGACCAGGACTACCAACATCGAGGCAATGGACCCGAATCCTCCAAGCAGTTCACGAAGGAATCCTGCCGCTGCATAGCCGAAGGCTCCGGCATGCGGATAAATCACCGTCGCTGCAGATCCCGTGAACACCGAGCCTGCCAGTCCCATGAATGCGGATAGCCAGATCGTCATAGCAATCACGAATACCGACAAGTTGAAGGAGCGCAGCCAGTGCAGACGTCTCAGCAGTGTCCAGCCCCAGATGCCAATCAATACTGCAATTCCCATTGCCGCCCATCTCCCGAGAAACATGGGCACTAATCCGTAAGAAATCACCGCGCCGGCATAACCTACCCAGTTGTTGGCATGTGGCTCGCCGGACACTGGAGAATCGTCCACCGAAAAGCTGACGACCGAAAGCAGTACAAGCACGCCAACCAGCAGCAGCGCAAGCCCCCAAAGGAACGAGGCCGATGAGAGTTGTTCAACCGTTGAGGATGCTGTTTTCGCTTTGCGCGGCATGAGCGCGAAGTCCCTTAATTTTGCCTTCGACCAATAGCGGTGCAACAGGATGAGAGTCGACCCGGGCACACACTTTGAGATCTTCCCCAAATCCAATAGACTCGAGGTAAGCCCCATGACTGGAAGTACGCAGGAGTGCCGCCAGATCATGTGAGTGTTGACGGAAAAGCCACTTTGCCGCGTGTGCTCCGTCGGCC
>CAZVXJ010000154.1:0-7797 GCA_964631675.1 uncultured Alphaproteobacteria bacterium | reverse complement strand
TCAATCCTGTGACCCGTCAGGCACGCCTATACAGCAATCTCGAAGTTGATATCGTAGCCAATAACGATCCGGGTGTGAACGAGTTGCTTAATCCGCGTACGCCTTCCGGCGCATTCGCGCCTCTTTATCGCAACATGATCCCGAATTTGCCAGAGAGCGCGCTAGATGAAGCCACGGTCAGACCCGGCTCCTACCTGATTCTTTGCCGCGACCATACTACGCCGCTCCAGTGGGCTGACTCGCTGCGGACCTGGAAGAAGCAGCTTGGCTTCGATGTTACGGTGGATGCCCGGACATCGTGGAATTCCGCACAGATGATTACCGCGATTCAAAATGCCTACAACAATTGGGATCCACCGCTTGAGTTTGTCTGCATTCTTGGCGATCCGGAAGCACCGGGATTTGCCATGCCGACCAACGGGGGCAATTATGATCACTCTTTTGCGGCGATTACTTCCGGCGATGATATCGAGGACATCGGAGTTGGGAGAATTTCGGCCACCAGTGCCGCGCAGTTTTCTACCGCGTTCGCAAAAATCCTGAAGTATGAGCGTGAACCGTACATGGACGATCCCGCCTGGCTGAGTCGAGTCTTTCTCTACGCAGGCACGGCCAATTCCGTTAGCTCGAATCGCATCTTGATGCACTGGGCACGTCAGCAGTTTTACAACTTTACGGGAATTGACACGGTCGTGCTGTTAACCCATCCCGGAAACTGCAACAACACGATCATCGGCCAACAGCTGACCGCCGGTGCGAGTTTCTTCATCTGGCGCGGTACTGTTGTCGGCGAAATGAACGATGCCGCCGCAACGAGCATGCAGAGTAGCTTCAAGAATCCGATTTGTCTCACAATTACCTGCGGTTCGGGAGATTTTCAGCAGGAATTTGCCCTTTCCGAAACCTGGTTGTTCGCAGGGACGGCGGGAGCCCCAAAAGGCGGAGTCTGCGGATTTGGCACGGCCACATTCAGCACTCACGTTCAGTATAACAACACAGTGGCCGGTGGCTTGATGTACAATATCTGCAATTTGGGAATGCAATATCTCGGTATAGCCACAGCCGGTGCAAAGGCTCAATTGTACGCAGCTTTTCCCAATGACGGCCAGGCGGGAAATTTCACACGATGGAATAACTTGATGGGTGAGCCGGGTCTTTCCATGTGGACGCAACAGCCGGTTGTCATGGACGTCACTTTTCCCGGAACGGTTAATGTTGGCGCACGCCGAATTCGTCCCCAAGTTACCAATGCCGCCAATGGCGAACCGATTCAGGATGCCTTGATCGTGATTTGGAAAGGCGACGAAACTTACTCCCGTGTCCTGACGGACGCCGGTGGCTTTGTCGACGTTCCGATCAACGTGCTCACACCCGGTGACATGATTGTGACTGTTTCGAAGCAGAATCATCGGCCGTTTGTGGGACATGTAACTTGCCAGGCAGCGACGCAGATGGTGACGCTGTCTTCATACACGTTGGATGATGACAATGGCGGCGGAAGCTCGGGTAATGCGAATGGTCAGGTGAATCCCGGCGAAGTGATTGACCTGCCGATGTACCTCAAGAATCACGGTACCACAGACGTTGGCACCAATGTTACGGCGACGCTCACGTCGGATGATGCAGACATTACGGTCGTTAGTCCTATGACGACTTTTGCCAACATTGCCCCGGGTGACTCCGCACTCGGCGCCTCGCCGTTGCGTATCGCTATTTCACCGACGATGTTCGCCGATAAGCGCGTCATCCTTACCCTTGCGGCGAACGCATCAGGCCAGCTTACCCACAGTTCATTTGAATTGCAGTGCAAGGCAGGTGTGGTGACCTTCGTTTCCAAACTGGTAAGCGGTGGAGATGGTGACGCCGTTCTTGAGCCTGGCGAAACCGCGAATCTTGCGATTACGGTCAAGAATGTGGGTGACCTTGACATGAATCAGGTATCGGGAACACTGCAATCCCGGTCCAGTTTTGTATCGATAACCAGTGGAGTTTCCAGCTTTGGAAATCTCGAGATCAATCAGAACCGGACAAACACGACGCTGTTTGTCTTGCGCGCACACCAATTGGCCTATCCAGGACACCTTGCCCACTTTAATCTAATCCTCCAGACGGCCGGTGGCTATCGTGATACGGTTGCGCTGTCATTCAGTATTGGCGCCATTTCGTCAACGGATCCGACAGGGCCGGATGCTTACGGCTATTATGCCTACGACAACACTGATGTGAGCTACGAACAGTATCGTCCTTACGAGTACGTGGACATTAGCACACAGCAGGGGGTGGAGAATCTGGATATCAATGATCGCGGTGAGCAGTTCGGCGCAGACCCGACCTATTCACGAGTTCGAAATCTGCCTTTTGAGTTCATGTTCTATGGCGAGGTCTACAACCAGATTACGATCTGCTCAAATGGCTGGGTGGCATTCGGCGATCAGCACGAGCAGGATGAGTTTCGCAACTACGCGATTCCGGGTCAGCAGTCGCCCTATGCGATGATTGCCGCCTTCTGGGATGACTTGAAAACTGATGGCGCCGGTCAGGGCGAATTCCTTTGGCACGACACAACGAATCACCGATTCATTATTCAGTGGAAGGCCCAAAATGCGTATGCTGCCGGTCCCTTGAATTTCGAGGTGATTCTGCTCGATCCGGAATTCTATCCGACTCGAACCGGTGATGGTATCGTTATTGTCCAATACCAACAAGTCTATGAGACGGGCAATCAACAGAATGACGTACCTTACTCGACGCTTGGTGTTCAAGCTCCCGGCAATCTGGTCGGTCTGATGTATCGCTATCAGAATACACCGGCACCCGGAGGAGCGACACTGGTTCCCTTGCGATCTATCGTCTATACGACGGAGGCACGCACGGCTTTTGGAACGGTCACCGGTACTATTCTGGACGCCGAAACCAATCAGCCCATGCAGGGCGTGGACGTAACCATTGATGGTCAGAACTATCTCGTCACTTCTGATGCAGCGGGTCACTACGCGATCCCCAATGTCTTGATTGGAGAATACACGGTACGCGCCCGCGAGTTTGGCTTCAACGACGGCGTTAACGAAGGCGTAATTGTTGAACTTGATAGTACTGAGATTGTCAATTTCACCATGCTCCATCCCGAGATCGCGCTGTCCCGTGCTGAAATTACAGTTACGCTTCCTGATCAACCAACTGAGACTGCGTTTGACATCATCAACGATGGCAACGGAGTGCTCGAGTACTCGATAGACATAGATTACGTGGCTGACCGTGGTCCAACGGACGATCCGTGGGACCAGCTAACCCAAATTAACGTTACGGCTACGACGAATGATCGGGTGGTTCAGGGTTGTGAATTTGTGGGTGACTACTGGTGGGTAGCCGGCGGTTCGAATGGCAAGCAATTCTATCGCTACAGCTACTCGGATGGCAGCTACGCAGGTTCTATTCCACAGCCGCAGGGAACGGGTGCCCTGGGTTGGTTCGATCTTGCCTATGACGGACAGTTCATTTACGGATCCGATGCAGAGTACTTGGTGGGCGTCGACACTCTCGGAAATGTGCGCGACTCTATCCCCGGTCCATTCAATCCGAACCGTGCGATTGCCTACGATGCGCGGACTGATCACTTCTGGGTAGCCGACTTGTCCACTCAAATTGCAGAAATCACTCGAGAAGGCGAAGTGCTTCGAACGCACTCGCAGAACAATATCGGAGTTGCGGGACTTGCTTGGAATCCGCAAGATGTCGACGGTTACTACCTGTATGCCTTCGCGCGTGGTTCAACGTCGGAACATCGCTCAGATATTTATAGAATCCATCCCGTGAGCGGCGACATGCAGTTGGTGACATCGATTGCCCAGAACCCCGGCGATTTCGCGGCAGGATGTGCAATCACCGGAAGTTGGAATAGCACACTGCTCGTTTTCGGAGGCATTCTGAAGAATACACAGAGTGACCGGCTGGTGATTCACGAAATCACGTTCAACACAACTTGGATTATTGTGACGCCGTCCAACTCGACCGTTGGAGCGAATTCTGCTCGCGAGATTGGAATCGAGTTTGACCCGGAAGGTATGCGACCATTTACTTACCGCGTGAATCTGACAATCTCCAATAACTCGGCCCTGCCAAGCGTGGTTCTCCCGGTGACTCTCATTGTGAATGGAGTCGGTGTCCCCGAGCAACCGGTCGAAAAACCCCTTGAATACGCTCTGCACCAGAACTATCCGAATCCGTTTAACAATTCCACGACGTTTCGCTTTGACTTGAAAAACCCGGGAATGACCTCTTTGCGAGTATTCAATCTGCTCGGACAGGAAGTTGCCACCGTTGCGCAAGGTTTCATGTCTGCCGGTACTCACACAATTCACTTTGAAAACAACTCACTGGCCAGCGGCATCTACGTGTATCAGATAGAGAGTGGTAATTTTACAGCGACCAAGAAACTCGTGCTTCTGAAATAGTGTTTGGTTTCGAATACAGTTAGCAGGGGGCGGACGAAGGTCCGCCCCCTTTGTTTTGCAATCGGCTCGAATGATTCGGTTAACTTCATCGCGAGTTACATCACAAAAAAACGCGGCTCTCTCGATCCGCGTTTTTCGTAAATATATAAATGTCCGGGTCGCTTAGTCCCGCGAATTGCGCAGCACTATCAAACGAATAAGTTGGAGAAGCGCGACCGTTGCGGCAGCAATATAAGTCCACGCCGCGGCATCAAGTACTTTCTTCGACCCGTCGACCTCGTCCGGCGCCAGATAACCGCCATTGGCCAATATCTTGACCGCCCGAGCGGAGGCGTCGAATTCTACAGGTAACGTTACAAGATGAAATAGCACTGCCGCAGCAAAAAACGCAATGCCGATGTCCATTACCCAGGAAATGGAAGGAATGAACATTCCGACAAGCAGCAATGGAATTGCAAGCGTAGAGCCGAGATTTGCTGCGGGGACCAGTGCGGCTCGCAAATTCATTGGCTTGTATCCCACTGCATCCTGTACGGCGTGACCGCATTCATGTGCGGCAATCGCGAGCGCTGCCAGGCTGTTGGACCCGAAGATGTTCTCTGATAGCCTAACAACCTTTTCGGTCGGGTGATAGTGATCTGTCAGTTCTCCTGCCACGGGCTCCACACGCACATTGTGAATACCGTTGGTGTCAAGAATCCGGCGCGCCACTTGCTCGCCGGTCAGACCCGAACGGCTGCGAACTTCGCTGTACTTCCGGTAGGTTGCTTTCACCTTCCACTGAGCCCAGAAAGTGAGTGCGATAGCCGGAATCATGAAAACCATTGTCCAGTCAAAAATAAACGGAAACATCTTCTCCTCGTTGAAAGTTCCTAATCGAACATTTGCGGCAATCTGGGCCGTCCACGCAGGAATTCTGCGGTTTTCATCGGCCGCTTGCCCGCTGCTTGCACTTCATCTAACTGGATCGCTGCTGTGCCAGTTCCGACACTTAAACATGCGTCTTCAACCATCAACAAACCAGCAGGTAGCTTATCAAATTTTAGCGATGGCCTGGCTCTCAAAACTTTCCACGCCAGACCACCGGACTTTGCGACAGCGCCGGGTGCTGGCGAGAGAGCCCTTATCTGGTTCAAAATGGTATCTGCCGGGTTCTTCCAAACGATGCTGAAATCTTCCGCCTTCAATTTAGGGGCTTTCGTCACAGCGGATTCATCCTGCAGGAGTAGCGGCGGTGGAACCCTCTGATCAAAGGCGTCCAGTGTCGTCACGAGCATTCGCGCGCCCAGTTCGGCAAGCCGGTCGTGTAGCTCTCCGTAATTTTCATCGTCAAGGATGGCTGTCTTCTCTTGGGCCAGCATGCCGCCACCATCTATCTGCTCAGATAGCTGGATAATAGTCACTCCAGTTTCCGTGTCGCCGTTGAGCAGAGTCCATCGAATTGGAGCCGGTCCACGGTAGCGAGGCAGCAGCGACGGATGAACATTAAAAGCTCCGAGTCGCGGAAGTGTGAACAGGGACCGTGGCAAGATGCGAAATGCAATCACAACCAGCGCATCAGGGCGTAATTCCCTGATCGAATTCTGAAACACAGTGTCGGAGAGGGAATCCGGCTGAAACAATCCAATCGAGTGAGCAGTCGCTCTTATCGCAACCGGTAATGGCTGAATCTTCTTGCCCCTTCCCTGTGGTCTATCCGCGCTGGTGACCACTCCAACTACCTCATGGGAACTTGCCACCAATGCATCAAGAGTTGGTAAAGCAAACTCTGGGTTTCCGCAGAATACGACCCGCAAAGTACTCGTTCTCAGGAATTGCCGGTTCGACCCGCCTCGAAGTCGCGCTGCAGCTTTCGAAGCTTTGCTCCATGCAGCGCCCTCCGTACTGCCGACAAATGATCGATGAACAGAATTCCATTCAAGTGATCAATCTCATGCTGCAAGACTCTTCCAAGAAGCCCGTCGGCTTCCAGCGAGTGCACCTTTCCATGAGTATCCTGGTAGCGAAGTTTGATCCTCGCTGGCCGCGTCACTTCATCTCGCACGTCCGGAATAGACAAACACCCCTCTTCATAGGTCCATTCGCCGCTCGATTCGAGTATCTCAGGATTCACAACCGTCATGCTAATCATCTCCTCCGAATCACGGACTGGAACTCCTAAGACGAGCAAACGAATGCGGCGATCAACCTGCGATGCAGCGAGTCCTACACCTTCCGCTTCCGCCATCGTGCGGTGCATCTTCTCGCCGAAATCGCGCAGTTCAGCGTTGAACTCTGTCACAGGTTCGCATTTTACCCGGAGCGTCGGGTGGCCGTAAGTAATGATTCGAAGTGTGGTCGTATCGCCGTCCATGGGTCGCGAACTGACTCCTGATTGCTATTTTTCGTCACCGGAAACGACGCGAGCAATCGCATGGCGCTCGAGTCTGACTTTGACATCTCCCGAAATCTTCAACCAGAGCGAACCATTTTTTTCATCGACACCGGCGACGGTTCCATACAAGCCGCCTGATGTAACGACTTCATCACCCGGCTTCAGGCTTTCAATGAGAAGTCGATGAGCTTTCTGCTTCTTCTGCTGCGGTCTGATCATGAAGAAATACATGACAACCACAATCAAAATCAGGGGCAGCAAACTGGAAATCAAGCTCGGTTGCGGCGTCGCCTGCTGCGCGATCAAGGATGAAACTACGTGATTCAAACGATCCTCCGGTTTTTACGATTCAGCGCCACTCTCCTGAATGGCACTTAGGTTTGAAAGAGTCTGATTCAGCCATGGCCGAAACTGTCCGGCGAGAATTTGATCTCTCGCTGTTCGGACCAACTCTTGATAGAAAAACACATTATGAAGAGATACGAGCCGCAATGCCAAAAGCTCCTCAGCGACGAACAGGTGCCGCAGGTATGCCCGATCAAAAGTCCGGCAAGTGTAGCAATTGCAATTCTCGTCAATCGGCCGGAACTCGTGCCGTTCCCGGGCGGCCTTCACGATGACTTTCCCGGACCAGGTGAATGCCGTTCCGTTGCGGCCATTGCGAGTTGGTAAGACGCAGTCGAAGAAGTCCACGCCGCACGAAATTGCAAACAAGATATCTTCGGGGAAGCCCACACCCATCAGGTATCGCGGCTTGCCATGCGGCAGGAGCGAACAGGACAGCGCAGTCATGTCACGAAAAACACTCTTAGGTTCGCCAACTGCCAAACCGCCTATAGCGTAGCCCGGAAATTCTAGGTCCACAAGTTCTCGTGCTGAAGCTCGGCGCAGATCTTCGAAGACGGATCCCTGCACAATGGCCCAAAGATTCTGAACATGTCCATACTCCACAGGCGAAGACTCATGCGCCTC